>CAZCWL010000001.1:0-44732 GCA_964502435.1 Candidatus Woesearchaeota archaeon
TAACATTCAACTCAATAGCATTTGCGTTCAGAAAACACAGATCCAAACCATGGACGTTGCAAGAACTAGTAAAAAAAGGGATGATGGACTGGAAAGTGGCGGGTTTAATATCATACCTTGTTAAGTCCGAGACAAGCATACTGATAACTGGTGCAAGAGGATCAGGAAAAACATCCTTGTTAGGTGCAACATTATTTCGCATACCTAAAAACCAAAGGATAATAGTAATGGAGGACACTAAAGAGCTTCCTATAGACCATCTAAAACAAAATGGATGGAATGTATTACACATAAGGACAACAGCAGAACTAGAAGGAGAAACCTATGAAAAAACATCAGAGTACGCGTTAAGAACAGCTTTAAGACTAGGGGAATCTGTTTTGGTTATAGGTGAAGTAAGAGGCCACGAAGCAAAAGCACTGTTCGAGGCGATGAGAATCGGTGCGGCAGGAAATGCTGTGCTTGGAACTATCCACGGATCCAGTGCATACGACACATGGGATAGAATAGTTAACGATATAGGTGTCCCTTCTACGTCGTTCAAGGCAACAGATGTGGTCATTGCATGTGGATACGTAAGAGAAAAAGTAAGATCAAGGCGTGTATGGGCCATAACAGAAGTCAGGAAGCAATGGACAAAAGACCCATCAAAGGAGAAAGGATTCTACAACATCGCTGAATATAACGCAAAAACAAAAAAATTCAATGTAAATCTAAATAACTCAGAGATCATAAAAACCTTGGCAAAAAAGAAAGGGAAAACAATACCACAAATAAAGAAAGAGATAGAAAAAGAAATAAGACAACTACGTTCTTCTCAGTAAAGTTTAAAACGTATATGAACCTAGATTTTACAGGGCAGGTAGCTCAGTGGGAGAGCGCACGGCTGAAGACCGTGATGTCGGGGGTTCGAATCCCCCCCTGCCCAATAAAAAAGTACATAAATCCGTAAGTTCTCAATTTGGCATGGCAAGAGTTATCGTCGCTGCTTCTGGCAAAGGAGGAGTAGGAAAAACAACAGTAGCAGTGAATTTAGCTATTGCTCTGCATATGCTAGGTAGGCGTGTTTTACTGATAGACGCCAACCTAACCACACCAAATGCAGGTATCCATCTTGGAGTATTTAACATCCCTGTAAGTTTACACGATGTTCTATCAGGGAAGGCAAAGCCAGAACAAGCAACGTATAAACATCCGTACGGATTTTACTTTCTTCCAGCAAGCCTGGACATACGCAAACTTACGAAAACTATGGAAAAACGTTTGATACAGGTGATAAACAAGTTAATGGACAAGTTTGATTACGTAATAATAGACGCTGCTCCTGGACTAGGGAAAGAGGCCCAACTAGCCCTTGAAGCAGGAGACGAATTAATAGTTGTAACAAACGCTGAGATGCCTGCTGTTGTTGACGCACTAAAAACAATAGAGCTGGCTAAAATCCACAACACGAGCATACTTGGTGTAGTGATAAATAAGCACAGTGGTAGAAATGAGATGACAAAAGAAAATGTAGAAGAATTCCTAGAGACTCCAGTAATTGGTGTAATAAGAGAAGATCCTAAAGTTAAATTGTCCTTACGAAGAAAAGTTCCAATGATCATATCCTCGCCAAGCAGCAAGTTCTCAAGAGACGTGATGAACTTAGCAAGGACAATAACAGGCATGGGTGCTGTAAAAGAATCTTTCTTCGGATCTATACTACGAAGACTAGGGTTTTGAACATGATCATATCACTTGGTGGATCAGTCATAACAAAGAATGGACTGAACGTAAAATTTCTTAAATCCATTCGGAAATTGTTACCAAAGAAGTACGTTATTGTCTGTGGTGGTGGGACAACAGCGAGAGAGTACATCAAAGCAGGATCTCTCTTAGGATTATCAAAGAACAAACTTGACGAACTAGGAATCGAAGCTACAATTCTAAATGCAAAACTAGTGTCTTACGCACTTGGTGCTAGGTTTGTTCAAGGCAATCCTTCGGTTACAGGAAAGCTAAGAGGGAAGATTGTCACAGGGGGGTACAAGCCAGGGCACACCACAGACTACGATGCAGTACTTGCTGCTATATCATCCAGAGACATAATTATCAATGTTAGCGACGTCAAAGGAGTTTATACCAGAGATCCAAAAAAATACAAGAATGCTAAGTTAATAAGAAAAATGACTTATGACGACTACCTTAATATGTTCAAAGGGTACAAGCCAGGAGAACACATCCCTTTTGATGTATCTGCTATGCAACTAGCAAAAAAATACAACATTAGGATAATTTTTGTTGACGAAACAAACTTCAAACATTTACTGAACAATAAAGCTTTTATTGGAACTACGATAGCATCTAAACATGAAACACATTGAAGAATTAGGCTATGGTACTGACTGGATAAACAAAAGATTGTATGACTCAATAAGGGTTAACACAATAAAGATAGATCCCTTAACTCTTAAGCAAAGGCTAGAATCACAAGGTTGGATACTAGAGCAGTTACCTTGGTACAGTTATGGTTTCATTGTAAAGAACAGAACTACTGAACTTGGTAACACACTTGAACACTTTCTGGGGTATTACTACTCACAATCTGTGTCTAGTATGATACCTGTACTAGCATTAGAACCAAAGGGACTTATACTTGACATGGCAGCTGCTCCAGGCGGCAAAACTTCACAGATCGCACAACATTCTGGCGATCTTATAATAGCTAATGACGTTAACAATGCAAGGCTAAACATTCTAGCTGCGAACCTACAAAGATTAGGAGTTAGCAACGTCATAATAACAAGAAAGCCTGGACAGAACTTTCACAAAACAAGTATTAAATTTGATAGAGTTTTACTTGATGCGCCATGTTCATCACTAGGAACAGCAATGCATAACCCAAGAGTCCTAAAGCAATGGAGTCCAAAGTTCAGCGCAAAACTATCAAAACTCCAAAAGGCAATGGCAGAATCTGCGTTCCTATCTTTAAAGAAAGGTGGAATACTTGTGTATTCCACTTGTACTATAACTGTTGAAGAGAATGAAGAGATAATTAACCACCTAATCAGTCTTGGAGCCAAGGTTGAGGACATAAATTTAGACATTCCTCACCATGAGGGTATAACAGACTATAAAGGCAAGCACTACGATAATAGTATTAGCAAGTGCTGGAGAATACATCCAGATGATTTGGAATCAGAAGGATTTTTCATTGCGAGGTTGAGACGATGAAAAGGATAAAATCACGGGATGTCTATGCAATGCTTGAGTACTATGGCATCAAAAAAAGAATAAACGCCATATTCTTTGTCACAGAAGGCGGAAAAGTATTCATGATCCCGGAGTATATAGACATTCCTGCTAAAATCTACTCAGTAGGATTATGTATTGGTAAAATAGAAAAAGAAGGATTCAGGTTCACAATAGAAGGTGCACAAATATTTTACAATCTCGCAACTAAACAGATTCTAGAATTAAATGATGAACAATTGTATGACTGGGTTAGAGGCATAAATACAAAGGTAAATGTAAAAGATGGGTATTACATACTAAAATACAAAGACGATATTGTTGGTGGTGGAAAGGTAAAAAATGGGGTGCTCTGGAACTTCGTTAAGAAGAACAGGAGGATCAAAAAGCTATGATTGAAGTGCTACTATTTGTAGTCGGCTTAGGAGTATTAATTTATTCAGCAGAGTACTTAGTCAAATCAGTAGTTGGAACCTCTAAACTATCAGGAATACCTGTCTTTTTGATAAGTGTGTTATTTGTTGGGTTTGATCCAGAGAACTTAGCTACAGGTGTGATCAGCTCACTTAAAAACGCTTACAGCATAACAATGGGCAGCATAGTCGGTGCTGCAATGGTAGCTATCGGTTTAGCATTTGGTATCACAATACTTTTCTCTAATGTGAAATTTAAGCGTGTCTCATGGAAGGTAATGATTACACCCATACTTGCTACACTGTTGTTCTATACTCTAAGCTTAGATGGAGTATTGTCAAGGATAGATGGTATAATTTTAGTTTTATCATTCATTGGCGCTATCTTTATTATGGTTAGGTCTAGAGTTGAAGTAGAAGCAGAACACATGGACATTAAATGGGGATTAGGCAAGTCTCTTGTGGTTCTAGCACTGTCTCTAATCGGAATTGTGGTAGGTAGTGAATTGTTAGTTAATGCCTCTAAGTCAGTAATGCACACAATTGGCATATCTGAGACATTCTTTGGTATGGTTATCGTCTCATTTTTGATAAGCATAGAAGAAATAGCAAGAGAATTGCCTGCTGCTATCAAAGGAAGATCGGACATAACATATGGTAATGTGGTTGGGTCAATACTGCATTTCTTCCTCCTAAATGCAGGGTTAGTAGCTATAATTCATCCTGTTACAATCAGCAAACAAATACTTCAATACTTCCCTGTGATGCTGACTACAATCTTAGTTGCTTCTTTGATTCCAATTAAGAAGAAAGTCCCAAAATGGGCTGGATTAGTTTTAGTGTTGCTGTACATTATTTTCATCTTAATTTAATTTTAGGTACTAAGATGGAGACTCCTTACGATAACTAATGCTATAAACGTCGCCTTAACGCCTCTTCAAGAAGATTACGCAAATAAAAAGTGCGTTAAATGTTTAGTCTAAAACATTTTCAAAAACTTTATAAACAAAAAATGACCTTAAACGTTAAGGGTTGATATTATGGGTATAGATAGTTTCTTTAAAAAGATTGGAAGTTCAATTGGAAAGCAAGTAAAGAAATCTCAGATTAATTTGAAACAAAGAGGAGAAATAAGAACCATAAAAGAAAAGTACCTTTCCAAGCTTTCTCATCGTGAACTTGTCCAAATCTACAAAACATATTTGGGGAACGAAGCATGACAAGAAAAAAAACAAGAAAATCCGGAAGAAAGGGAAGCAGGAGAAAGGAAGACGCCTTTGGCCTTGGAATTCCTGAAATGGAGATACCATCTTTTAACCTCGGATTCTCACAAGAGAAAAAGACAACAAGAAGTAGAAAAAGAGAAAACCCCTTCAGTTTAGAAATACCAAAAATTGAAACACCTCCCTTAGACCTTAGCCTTGGTGTAGAACAGAGAAGGATAGATCCCAACAAAATGCCAAAAGTTAAACTAATTGGCATTCTTTCAAAACAATTATCTACAAACCAGATTTACCAATCACTTATTCGTTTAGGTAAGCATAGGTTGGCAGATGAATTTTTGAATGAGGTAAGATATATGACAGAAAAGTACAATAAAATGACAATGGGAATAGATGGTAAAATTGAAGAAAGTAGAGAGGAGAGGCTCCTGAAAGAAATAATTGAAGAGATTATTGGTTACATAAAGAGAGATTTTTACAGGGAAGTATTACCAAAACTTAAACCTAAAGATGAGGAGGATTTTAGTAAACAGTCACTACCTTTTTTAGCAGGTGTCTTATCTCCAATAAAAAGTTCATTTGAAAGATTAGGGGTAGACATCAAAATAGAACGAGAAAAAATTATTTCTGAAAGAGAAAGAATTGACTTGTTGATAACTGTCGGAAAAACGAGAATTGGCATAGAGCTCAAATACAATCCAACTAAAATGTCCGAGTTTGACCATTTAATGTCACAAATCGATAGGTATATCCCGTACATTGATTACCTAGTGATAGTATCTTATTTACCTTTAGAGCCTTGGTTGATTGGAAAAATAAAAGAAAAGGAAATCGAAAAAGGGAAACCGATAAAAATAGTTACTCCAGACAAAGTAATCTAAACTTCAGTGCCTCGCTCGTACTCAAGTACCATCGAAGCCTGCCACACCCAGTCGTTGGGTATTTCGCGAACATCTAAAGTTACTGAAGATTATACACTAACATCAAATCAGTAGAAGCAATTATAGAAACTAATAAAAATCATAAACACAGTGCTTTATTGTTGCCCTGGTAGCTCAGTTGGTCAGAGCGGCTGCCTCGTATCAGATGAGGAAAACCTTAAATGAGGAAACAATGAAATAAAGAAGGTTATCTGATGAGAAAGCAGCAGGTCGAGGGTTCGAATCCCTCCCAGGGCTTCAAACGTCACGCCAAATTGAGATGTCTCACAAAGCTTTTAAATAAAACAATGCTATAAAAGACAAGGTTATGATGACTAAAAATATCCAAAACGACCATATGAAATCCTCTAAAATTTCTACGGGTGTTTACTGGCTAAGTTTTAGTGAGGTGTTAAAAAATGCGTAAACTCTCAACCTCACTAAAACTCCGTCGGCCACCAAATGCTGCTGCTAACACAATTAAAAAGATCAAAAATCTCTTTGCAACAATTAGACCATCAACAACAGTCAACCTCCATTTTTCCTTTCAGCTAAATGGCCCTCCTCATCTTGGAACGCTTTTCTCGCTGACGTCACTCTTCGCAATCGCACAAATGCTCGAAGAAAAAGGGCTAAAGCCCAAAATCTTTATCAATATCCTTGAAAATGCGCCTGCAAAAATCTTTACTATCAGTAACAGGAAGTATGCAATCAACTTCTCTCACTTGAGAGTAAACGGCGAGCCCCTCATAAAGCGCTACCTTAAGCCATACCAGTTTATCTTCGAACTTCTCGCGAAGTCTACAAATATCAAACAATCCTCTCTCTTGTGGTATTCAGAGCTCCAAGCCACGCCAGCGTTCCGAAAAAGACTAATTTATATGCTTGAGCACTACGAAAGCTTTAGCAAGGTGCTTTCGCCATACGACAATCGTTTAAAGATTAGAATCCCATGCCCTCATTGTGGACTTCTCAGCAAGGACTCAAAAGCCATAAAAATTAAAAAGCTCGGCACAAACAAGTATCTCCTTAGTTCAAATTGCCCATATCATGGTGTGCACACGACTCTTCTTTCAACTACCAACAAAGATTTAGTCGATGTCAATACGATTATCCGAAATGTCATCAAAGAGTCAATTTTTATAGAGAAGGCGCAAAGCACTGGAGCTGCCAACGCCATGATTGAGGGGAGTGATTGGATGTACATTGTGCCCCTTATCGAAAAAGGTTTGGGTCTCCTTGGACACAATGTTTTGGAGTTCCCTATAAGAGTCTTTACACCCCTCGTCGTCGACAAGACTGGTGCTAAGCTTTCTAAACACATCCACGTTAAAGGAGGCTACCCCGAATACTCAGATTTTATAAACCACATCGGCGAAGAGCCTTGGAAATTCAAAGAAGAAATCCAAAGGCTGTACGCGTTTAGTCAAAAACTGCTCGATGATGCATTTATGTTTTATCGTAACTTCTCTGCAGATGTACTGGAAATTCTTATGGCAGGAGGCGAGTTAAAATGGTAATTCTACTCAGCATCTATGAAGAGTATGTTAAATCTATTAGGGACGGTAAGAAAAGATACGAATTTCGAAAGAGGTATCCACTTAACAAGGAAACGCTTGCGTTAATCTACGTCCCTCGCCCTGTTAAAGCAATAACATCATGGGCTCTATTTGGCAAACCAATAACAGGCGGAGTAAGAAAAATGTTAGAGCTAAAAAGCCCAAAAACCTACGACGAGAAATTATCTCTAATAAAGTATTTTGAAGCCAATAAAAAATGCTACGCCCTCCCAATCCTTAAATTTGGCGATCTCCAACCACCAATCTTCCTAAACGAGATGGCTAATTATAACATTAAACCACCACAACATATTATTTACCTCCACAAACACCAACAGCTATTAGAACTCGCTGCCTCTCGATCTCCAGAGTTTTCAGATCTTCTCTCTAAAACTCTAAGAAATCACTACAATTCATCATCTTTCTCTTTTAATAGCGAAGTCAAACACGTCAGAAATTCTATCTAAAAAGTATCTATTGACATAGTTGACATGGGGATTATCAAGAGTGGATAAGATAAACTTGGCTCTTCTGATACGCTCATTCATATCTGACTTACTACGTTTGATTGCTTCTGTTTTATCAACAATCATCAAAACCTTGTCAACATCTCCTTCTCGAAGGTGTTTTAGCACACTTCTATCCTTTTGAGCTGCAAGAAGTATAGGGTAAGTAAGTTTACCTTCCTCTATATCATTTTTCTTCTTAAGAAGCTTTTCTGGGCTCTCTAAACCCATAATATCATCCTTTATCTGAAAGGCTATACCTGCATGCAAACCAGCATAATAAAGTTGACTGTAGTATATTTCAGGAGCGTCTGCAAGTATTGAACCAAATACAAGTGGCCCGCTGAAGGTATAAACAGCTGTCTTGGATAAATGCACATCCTTAACCAACATGTATAAACTTCTGTATGGTCTTTTCTCTAGATTCATATGAGCAGTATGCACATCAATAACTTGACCATAGCCAGTAGTCAGAAGCACATCTGTTACAAACTTAGCAGCTTTGATCCTTCGTTCAAGAGGAAAATCATCAGCTTCAAGTAGAGCCTTGTATCCAAGATGAGCTAAAATGTTTCCAGCTATCATTGCCATAGACTCCCCAAAATGTTTCGGTGCCCTAAAGCCTTTAGCTTCAGCCTCAAACCTTCTATGCATAGAAGGTTCTCCTCTTCTCACATCATCTTCGTCCATAATATCATCATGAATCAGTAGATACGCATGGAAAAGTTCAAGAGACGCAAAAGCTGTTAAATCTACAGGAAATTCATAATCAAACGTGTAATATCCAAAAATTGAAAGAATCGGCCTTATTCTCTTCCCAGGGCCTTTCGTAAAGCGTGAAGCTTTATTGTAGAAAAGGTCAGACTCATATGAGTGAAAGGACGGAAATTCCGAGCTATACATCGGGATAGTTGAAGAAGGGTGTGTAGACGCCAAAAAACGTTCCAAAGTCTCATCAATCTTCTCCCCATACTCCTTCAGTAATGCCTCAATTTCCATGGCAAATCACGAATATACAGATATAAAAAGATACTGCTAAAAAAAATAATCACCAAAGGGTAGTACATACCCAACAACAAGATTTTTATACGTCAAAATTTAATAGTTTTACAAGGTGATAACAATGGACATCCCAACACTTTGGACAATGCCAGTGCTGGCCATTTTCTGGCTGTTAGTGGCATCAATGTGGCAGAAGCTAGGATTCAAGTCTAAGATGGGGCTTAAGGTTTTCGTGTTGGGCGCACTTTGGCTAGTGTTCTACAACACATTTGAAATAATAAACACAGTGTTCCCTAACACCTACTGGAACTACGGACTGCAGCTAGGTGGAGCATTAGCATGGATCCTAGGCTTGATAGGTGCGCTTTGGATGATGTACGAAGCCCTGTCAAAATAGAAATTTCTCTTTTTTTTATTTTGTACAATTAATGGCCTAACAAACCTCAAAATACAATGTAACTATCCTCTTCATCAACCAGCTTTTCTCGTGAAGGTTTAAGAAGTTTCTCAATGTCTCCAGCATTGTCATCATATTTGTCATAAAACAGACAAACCTCAAGTTTACTCTTAAGCCCATCCTTAGTAGTACGCACTAAGACAGTGCTCTCCCAAAGATGATAAACATAAGCATCATGACAAGTGTCTTTACTCATTAATACAAGCGCCCCACCAAGAGTAGTAATAGAATTATGCAGTTTATTAGCATTATAATTAAGCAGCACAGGCCCTCTGTAAATCAGCTTCTTTAGTACATCTCCTCCGTGAATCGAATTTTCCACGCTACAGTAGTCAATATTTAATTATTTAAACGTTTCTACAAAACAGCACTAGAAAGCTTTAAATATAGATAACATTAAGTATGCTCACCAAATTAAAAGGGGTGAAAAAGTTGAGAAGATTTAGACAAAATGGAAACAGACCTGAGTTCAAAACCATGAAAATTTTTGAGAAGAAATACGGAGAGGAAGAGAAAAACTTCATAGAGGTTGCATTAAAGGAAGCAAAAACAGAAGAAGGATCCAATGTGTTCTTTTCGATAGCAAAAGGATACTATGACAGAGAAGGAAACAAGAAGTACAAGAACTCTCTTGGATTCAACGCAAGTGAAGAACTGAAAAAGTTTGTTATAGAATCCTTTAGCCAGCTGTAATGGCTTTTTATTTTTATTAGTAAAGTATAAAATGGTTAAACAGCTAATAATATCATGTTTTTAGACGCAATTAGGGGTAAAGGAAAAAAAAGCAAGAAGAAAAAAGAAGAAAAGAAAAAACCTGCTGAAAATAAGCATGATCACGCTGAAAAACAAAAAGTAGCTACCATAAATAAAAAGGTTGAAGATGTTGAGAAGAAGGTTGAAGATATTAAAAACAAACTGAAGGATATTATTTCTAAAGACGAACTTAAAGCTATAAAATCTAAACTGGAAAGCTTAGACAAGCAAGTAGACAGAATAGAAGACATGGATAAAAAAATAAAAGAAAAGTATGAGGTTATAGAGTCCGCTGAAAGGAAACTTGGAAAAACAATAGAGGCAGTTGACAAACAGATAGACAAGTTTGAAAAGCAGATAGATAAAATCATTGAAATAATTGAGAAGACAAAAGAAAGCGTTAAACGTGTGATAAAAGAGAACATTGAATTAAGAAAAGACATAGACCACATAAAAAAGGAGAATGAGAGAATACTAGAAGATCATTCAGAAATGAAGACATGGTACAAGGATTTAAAATCCAGAGGAAAAGAGTTAGACAATCTCATAGAGAGATACAAGAAAGAGATAGAGATGTTCACTCAAGAGGTAGCAGACACTAAAACGATGGTTAAAGAGTTAACAGAAAGAGTGGCAAAGAGCGAAACAGACATAAGATCAGACATGTATGGACTAAACCAAGCATTAAAGGACGAATTAAAGAAAGATCTAAGTAAGAAGATGTTAATGATGTATGATGACGTAGTAAAAGCTGCAAAAAAGAACCTCGCAAAATCTTATTTTGCTGTGCTGATGTATGCCTTAACACTAATACGCCACGAAAAAAATTACGACGTCCTGCTATCCCAACTACAGTACATCGAATCGCTAGTTTACTCTCTAAAACACGAAGGCCTTATAGATAAGTACGTGCAAAAACAAATACTATCAGCCTACGAAGGAATGAAAGCAAAGTACGAGAAAGATCCAAAGATGGAAAAGTTGTTTGACATAGCAATAAAAAGAATACTGATAATAATGGAAAAACTACACAGTAATGAGACAGAATCTTTTCCTACATTCTAACAGCCCTGTAAAGCACACCTATGCCTAATCCCAATAGAAATAGTAGTAAGTACAAGACGTATGAATCTATACCAAAAGATCTAGGGATTAACGGTTTATTTCTAATGTGAACTATAATCCCAAGATCATAAGCTATCTGTTCTGTAAAGTAAGCAAACTCTTTAGCGTAAGTTAAATAAACAACAGCATTGACGTAATCACCATTGTTATAGAATGACTGTGCATATTCAAGATAACTCATAGCCATGATAGGTATAATACCTTTGCGCTGTTCTTTACAGAGCTTCTCTCTTGTTACATTGATGTCATTGCTGACTTTAATCTTGAGCGTGTTATTATCTAATCCTACAGTCTCCATGTTTATACGGCATATAGCTGTAGCTTGATAAGATTTAAACATAGAATATATGTATCTTCCAGATTGTATCAACTCCTCAGACTGATCCATTAACTGGTCAGCTTTCTCTGGAAGGAAGGACAGAAACTGTGCGTAGCTACAAACTTCGCGAGCGCGGCTAAGAGCATAGTCTGCAGATGAATAAAGCTCATCTTCATCAAACGATAAATTCCCACGGTTAACCATAGAGTACCAAGTGTACACTGTCATTAGTCTTACGTCTGCATATCCAAGACTCTCACATGCAGCAGACTTATTCAATGCATTTATAGCTTTAGAGGCTTCTTTTATCATCTCATCAGCCTCATACAACCGATCATAAGCAATGGCCAAAATCTCAAAGTCTGTTAAACTATCCACTCCAGACACACTATCGAGATCATGTTTCAACTTAAAATAATCTTCAACCACTTTTGACTTATACTTTACTACCTCATCCCATGTGTAGTTCATACACTTATTCTGTTTATCAAGAATCATAGCTGAAACAGCGTAACTTGAAGCACTGTAATAGTGAGAGAGATTATATTCCTTAAACGCATTAAAAATCTTTTCGTCTGTCTCATTGTATGTTAAATTAGATAAAAGGTAATCAGCAGACTTTTGCATCACAGTATTAAAAACAGAATAATTTAGAGCACAATGAGTTGACAAATCAACACCAGTAAAGTACTTGTACGCAGACACGATATCACCAACAGTGTATATTTCTATACCAGTTATATTAGGGGCAGTGTTTATCTCGGGAATAATAAAGAACCTCATCCCAGCTTGTTTAGCCGCGTACACCTTACTCTCTATACCACCAACAGGACCAACACTTCCATCCAGATTTATAGTCCCTGTCATTACTCCATCTGTTCTCAACGCATCACCGTGTAGTTGAGACATTATAGCTACTGTTATCATAGCTCCAGCAGAAGGGCCAGCAACAGCGTACTGGCTCTTATCAAACTTAACATAAATATCATAATCAGAGCAGTCAACATTAAGTTCACTACAAGCCACAAAAGCAGCCTCTCTAACAGAAACTTGTGTACTAGGTTCAACCAGAGGATTAACGTCAACAAATATAGACCCATTGCCTTGAGTTACAGATATATCTGCCATTATAAGTGTCCCGTTCCCAGAATGCATGTTAACTGCTGGCAAGTATACCTGGACAGCATAAGAACTAGTTAAAACAAGCAGAGCCACGATCATAATTAACTTGCGCATACTTAACACCTATAACAATGTAAACACTATTACAAATTAAACGTTTCGAAACGTTTATTTAAATCGCGTGCTTATAATAAAGTATGAACCCATTTGAGTCAGAGAAGATAAAAGACATAGTGTATGATGCAATAAATAAGTTTGCACTACCTGTAGACAGAGAGAAAATGACCGCTGATGTAAGCAGGAGTATGAGTCAAGATCTTATGAGGACATTAAGCATGGTGTTTAAAAAGTACTTCACAACTCAAAGAACAATGAAGGCGCTGATGTATATAGCTGAAAGATTAAGTAACCTCATCGAAGTACAGATAGTTCCAGAGATCCTAGAGATGGAAAGAAACGAAAATGCAAAGTTAAAAGTTTATATCCAGAACAGATCAGGTATACCCCTTAAGATCAGATTAAGAGTTGAACAAAAAACAGGAGACTCTCCTTTAATATTCGACGTAAAGAGAGGATTCTCAGACATAAACTATGTTAGAGAAGTACTTATGGACAACATGCAAACAAAACTATTCAGAGTGAACATAAAAACAGATATACTCGGTATGAAGGATCTAAAAAATCTAAAAGAAAAGGGATTAACAACGTCCACGCTACACATAATAGTCGAGTCACCAGACATAACAGGACTGAGAAAAGGTCCAATACCTTGCACCATAAATATACACAGGTAGTAGAAATGGAAGAGCTTCTAATGCCAATGGAGGTAAAACATAAGAGTAGCAAGAAGTGGATTATACTAGTTATTTTGCTGCTAATTATAGCTGCATGGTACTTCTATCGATCAGAGCACAAAGTAGAATACAGCTTAGAGAGCTTTCACTGTACTAGAACAGGAGCAATCTCAGTAGTTATAGTAGGAGACATCCCTAATGATTTAACATGGACATTTGATGTGAGATACAACGGTAGTGTATACACAAGAAAGGTATCCCAACCAACAGTAAATGGTAACAGAGTAGTGCTCAGATGCATTGTAGAAGATTTAAATACAAACGTTGGGGACAAGATAGAGGTAACTCTCAAAAGTGCAATAGGAACAAAGAAGTTTGAGTGTACAGCGTCCTAAACCTTGTAATCGTCTATTAAACACATCATTTTAAACAAAAATCTATTAAGCTCATCTGCTGTAGCCAGTCTAACAACCTTGTCTTTGTATGTATTAGAAGTTACAACATATGCTCCATCAGATAGCTCTATATCAAACTTTATACCAGATATATGATAAAGCTCAGCTCTATCTCTACCTCTTCTTCGGAATTGCCATCCTTCAACAAGATTTAAGTCAGGTATAACTTTGAGTCTAACATCTGAATTAACCATACAACACACACCCCCTGTGATAAGGGCCTCTACTTATATAAAGATCGCAATTATTTATAAATCTTCCGAAATTACTCACTAGTAATCATGCTTTCCTAAGGAACTCATAAAGATCAACGCCATCGTCAGGCTTTATCACTTTTTTCGGCTTTAGTACTCTCATTTTTCCGTATCCAAAGTCTGCCACAACATAAAACGGCCAAGATTCTATCTTTGGAAGCATATACCCCTTATAATATATTGTACCTCCTGAAGTAGACTTTACCTCAACAAATATAACCTTATTATCCTTTACACAGACAAGATCTGCTATGCCAAAGCTACCAGTAGCTCTTACAACTAACCACCCATGATCCTCAAAGGCCTTTTTAACCTTCCTCTCAACGTAAGTACCTTTTGTTTTCATAAGCTCACCCAATCACACTCATAGTAAACAACATCCATCTCATCATCAACAATAGCAACCAACGCCTTCTTTTTAACAGAATGTGTTACCCTAATCATAGAAGCATACTGACTAAGAGGTATCCTCTCACTCTCCTTAAAGCAGAACACCAACCAATCAGAATGATGCTTATCAGGCTTCCTACCCTTCTTGTAAACCCGAAAGTCAGCCCCATACTTAAAAGCTGTCTTAACAATGTAGCCTCTACTCTTCAAATCACTGTAAACAGTGTATTTAACAATGAACGCTTTGTCTGCAACTTTAGATAAAAACTCACTATCTGTTAACGTCTTGTCTTTGTATTTAACAACTAAACCCTTGCTCATAAGGTAAAAGGCCTCAACAAATGAGAGAACAAGCTTACCACTCATCATCGTGCCATAATGCTTACTGTAAAGTCTATTAGCAGATTTACTATCAGTAACAACAACACCACTGCGAGTGAATAAAGCCTCCATAAACAAAAATAAGAAGTAGCAAGTATTAAAAGTTTTACATGAAGTAGTAACTAACCCGTCCGGCCGCGATCACTTTAAACAGCACCAACAGCACAACCACAAGGACCACAACAAAAACTGCTACAGCTGAAGTATTCCCGCTGATAGCAAACGCCCCTGTAAACCTACTTCTAGTTACTGTTAAGTTAAATTCTTCTTCGTAACCAGAAGGTAATAACTTCACCTTCAGTGTGTACTTACCTAGCTCTGTATGGGTTAAGTTAGTGGTGTAATCAACATCACCACCAGCTGGAATCAAGTATTGCCGCTCGTCTGCAAACAGATTGTGCCTGTCATGTGGGTAAAAGTAAACTAACAACTTTACTCTGCCCGAAAACTTACCCGTGTTCTTAATAGTAACTAAAAGAGATGTGGAGTTAGATGAAGTTTGCTCTGGAAAATTAACACTCACATCGTACTTCTCCAAAGGTGACTTTTCTATGTATATCTCATACGTAAGTGACTTCACAGTTTTCCCATCACTAACCTTAACAGTAACCTCTTTTGTTTGTGGAAGTAAATCGTCTGCGTCTAAATTGATGTAAAATTTCCCACTCTCATTTGGGGACAAAGTTAAAGTCCTGGGTGAAATCCTATAAGAGCTCCAACCATCAATGTCAACAGAATAAACTGCTCCTTCGTTTCCTGTGTTCGTAACACAAACTTTCAATGTTCCTTTTGATCCTCTCTCTATGTAAAGTGGGTATCCACAAGACCTTACAGTAAAAGCGTATCTAGATTCTACAACTGATAAGGTCCACGAGTAAGTGTCACTTATCTCTCCATCACTGACCTTCAATGTCACAGTATACTTGCCAGGCTTATCAGGAGCTTCGAACTCTATAACCCTATTAACACTGGAGTTGCGCTGAATGAAGAAATCGTCGCTGTATGTCTCACCATTAATAGTCAAATCAACCATAACCGGCTTCATGGCATTGTCATAGTTCCACACTGTGTACTTAACCTTACCGATGTAACCAGGACTCACTCGTTCAGGGTAGTCTGTAGCATTAACAACCAATCCTCCCTCACAAGCAAGCGTAGCACTGATTGTGTACTCTGTCGGATTAGATGTCTTCACAACATAAACCATATTGTAATCCTTAGCATACGTTCCTAAGTAAGAATCACTGTACATAGCATACCCTGATCCTGTAAGCTTCCATACCAAATGGCAATGTTCTGGTACCTCACCAGTAAACAAGTAGTACTGATGATCTCCGCACATACCTGATAGACTTATAGACTGTCCCGGCTGTAGAGAAAAGGTAAACGGTGCTGTTGTGTAACTTTCACTATCACACATGTAGCTAACACTCATTGCCAACAATGCTATCGGAACAAAAATCCACCATTTCATGATTAACCTCGTAGTTTCAGTTTTAAAAAGATTTTGAAGGGGCCCAGAAAGCATTTATTTAAAAGGAATGTAATAATTGCATGGACTTCACAACAATGGTGAAAGTATTCAAAAAATTAGAGTCTACAAGAAAGAGACTCGAAATGGTTGACATAGTCTCCTCATTCTTAAAAACAGTACCAGTTGATCACATAGAGAACGTTGTCCTACTTCTCATGGGAAAGGTGTTTCCCGAGTACAGTGAGTACGAAGTAGGTATGGCATCACAGATGATAATAAAAACAATATCAAAAGCAACAGGCATTAGAGAAGAGGAGATAAACAAGATGTGGGTAGACAAAGGGGATTTAGGTGACGTATGTGAAGAGGCGTTAAAGAAGAGAAAACAAGCTACATTGTTTGAAAGAAAAGGGTTAACTGTAGAAAAGCTTGTATCTAACCTCGAGAAGATTGCAAAGTTAACAGGTAAGGGAACAACAGAAAAGAAGATCATGCTAACAGCAGAGATACTCTCTTCTGCCACACCAGAAGAGGCTAATTACGTGGTCAAGCTTCTTTTAGGTAAACTAAGAGTTGGAGTTGGAGAAGGTGTTGTAAGAGATGCTATTGCAAAAGCGTTTAACATAGACACAAAAGACGTGGAAAAAGCATGGCAGCTGAGACCAAATTATGGCTACATCGCAAAAATGGCCAAACAAGGAAAAATAAAACAGATAAAGATAGAACTAGGAAAACCCATACAAGTACTTCTTGCTGAGAAGGCTCCAAATCTAGAGTACGCGATAAAAAAAGCAGGAAACCCAGGCATGGAGTACAAGTATGACGGGATGAGAGCACAGATACACAAGGATGATAGTAACGTTTGGATATTCACACGTAGGTTAGAAAACGTAACAAAACAGTTCCCAGACCTGGTCAAGCTGGTAAGAGAACACGTGAAATGTAAAAAATGTATCATAGAAGGTGAAGTCCTAGCTGTGAAAAATGGTAAACCCTTACCATTCCAAACACTGTCTCAGAGAATAAAAAGGAAATATAATATTAAGGAGATGGTAAAAAAGATTCCAATAAAAATTGAGTTGTTTGACATTGTTTACTTAGATGGAAAAACATTATTCAACACGGTGTTGGAGAAAAGAAGATCCTTACTAGATTCAATAGTGCAACAGTCAAAAGACATCAAACTATCCAAAATGATAAGGACAAAAGATATTAAAGAAGCAGAAGAATTCTACAACCAAGCACTAAAAGACGGACAAGAAGGAGTTATGGTTAAAAACTTGGACTCGAAGTACGTTGCAGGAAGAAAAGAAGGATACTGGTGGAAAGTCAAGCCTGTCATGGAATCACTAGACTTAACCATAACAAGGGCAGAGTGGGGAGAAGGAAAGAGAAAAGGGTTCTTAAGCAGCTTTGTCCTAGCGTGTAGAGATGAGTACACAGGAGAGTTCTTAGAATGTGGCATGGTAGGAACAGGAATAAAAGAAAAAGAGGGTATAACATTCAAGTCCATGACAGAGCTATTAAAACCACACATAATCGAGCAGCATGGAAAAACAGTCGTGATACGGCCAAGTATTGTAGTTGAAGTATCGTATCAGGAGATACAAAAATCGCCAAAGTATTCCTCTGGGTACGCTTTAAGGTTCCCAAGGTTCGTCAGGATAAGAGACGACAAAAGCCCTGATGAAGTTGACACCTTAGAGAGGATTGAAAGGCTGTACAAGAATCAAAAGCACCGCAAAGGTTAAAAAATCCTTAAGATATACTCTCTTATGGATTTTGTTAAAGTTGCGGAAAAATGGCAAAAAAAGTGGGAATCAAAAAAGGTCCACCAAGCAGACGTAAAGGAGAAGAAAAAATACTTTGTGACGTTTCCTTACCCATACATAAACGGAGAACCACACATTGGTCATGCATACACGTTTGTAAAAGCTGATATTCTTGCCAGATTTAAAAGAATGCAAGGTTACAACGTGCTATTTCCACAAGGGTGGCATGCTACAGGACAACCACTGTATGCTAACTGGACAAAGCTAGCAAACGGCGATAAAGAAGCAGAAGAAATGTACAGGAAAGCAGGAGCAACCGACAAGGACATCGAAAAAATAAAAAAAGACATAAAAAACGCTGTAGAGTTCTGGGTTAAAAAATGGAGAGAAGGGTTCAATTCAATGAGTATAAGCGTTGACTGGAGGAGGGAATTCATAACTACAGAACTAAACCCATACTACTCTAAGTTCGTTGAGTGGCAGTTCAGAAAATTGAAGGATATGGGGTTAGTAGTGCAAAAAGAACATCCTGTTGTTTGGTGTCCAAAATGTAAATCAACAACAGGAGACCACGACAGGTTAAAAGGTGAAGGTGAAACACCAGTAGAGTACATACTTATCAAATTCCGATACAATGACATGATACTTCCTGCAGCAACGTTTAGGCCAGAGACAGTGTACGGAGTAACTAACATGTGGATCAATCCAAAAGTAGAGTATGTAATAGCAGAAGTAGGAAAGGAGAAGTGGATAGTAAGCAAAGAAGCATTTGAGAAGCTTAAACTCCAAAAAGAAGTAAAACAAGTTGGAAAGGTCAACGGTAGCGAGTTAATAGGGAAAAGTTGTACAAACCCTGTAACTAAAGAGGATGTTCCAATACTGCAGGCAGAGTTTGTTGATCCAAACAATGGCACAGGTGTAGTGATGTCTGTACCAGCTCATGCTCCATATGATTACATAGCATTAAAAGACATAGGTATGCTTGACAAGGTAAAAATAAAATCAATAATCCATACACCTGGGCTTGGTGAAGTTCCTGCCAAAGATATGATAGAAGAGATGAGGATAGAGAACCAGAACGATCCAAAGTTGGAAACAGCCACAAAGGAATTGTACAAAAAAGAATTCCACATGGGCAGATTAAAAGATAATTGCGGGTTGTACTCGGGCAAAAAAGTATCTGACTGTAAAGAAGATCTATCAGAAGCGTTTAAAAAAGAAGGAATAGCAGACTCTCTATGGGAACTAACAGGTGAAGTGATATGTAGATGTGGAACAAGGTGTGTTATTAAAATAGTAAAAAACCAGTGGTTTATAAAATACTCTGACAAGTATTGGAAGGAGAAAACAAGATCCTGCTTAAAAAATTTGACTACCTGGCCAAAAGAAGTAAAAGGCATACTAGAAGAAGGTATAAGCTGGGTGAGGGACAAAGCTTGTACCAGAACAACAGGACTAGGAACACACTTACCATGGGATAAAAAGTGGATCATAGAATCATTGAGTGATTCTACAATCTACCCTGCATTCTACGCCATTGATTACATACTAAAAACAATCGATGAAAACAAAGTAGATGATAAACTGTTTGACTATGTGTTACTGGGTGAAGGCAGCATAGATGAATTCGACGACGATATAAAAGACAAGATCATAAAGATGAGAAAAGAATTCGAGTACTGGTATCCTGTAGACGCGAGGATCTCAGCAAAGGATCTTCTAAAGAATCATTTCCTATTCTACTTATTTAACCACACAGCAATATTTCCAAAGGATAAATGGCCATTAGGAATAGGAGCCAATGGTGTTATAAAGGTTGGGGAATCAAAGATGAGCAAATCACTAGGGAATTTCAGAACACTCAGTGACGTAGCAAAACAGTACGGTCCAGACATAGTAAGAATCGCCCTAGCAGGAGCAGGAGAAGGATTAGAAGACGCAATCTGGGATGATAGAGCACCACTTGGATACAAATCAAGATTAGAGTACATCGAGTCCATAGTTGAAAAAATGGACAGCATCGGGGAAACAGAGAGACAGATAGACAAATACCTAATATCCAAAATGCAGACAATAATAAGAGACGTTGTAAAACATTATGAAAATCTGGAAACAAGAAGCGCTGTTCAAAAATCAATCTACGAAGCAACAAATGATCTTAAATGGTACTTCCAAAGAGGAGGAAACAACAGAGCTGTTGTGAAATACGCTCTGGAAACGATAATAAAACTGTTAACACCAGTTGTGCCTCACTGGGCAGAGGAACTGTGGCACAAACTGAATAATAAAAAACTTGTTGTCACAGAGAGATTCCCAAGAGAAGACATAAGAAAGATAAACACAGCAGCAGAGAGAGGGGAAGAACTAGTCAAAAATGTAGCAGACGACATAAGACACATAATCAAAATAACAGGTAAAAAGCCATCTAAGATAAAGATAATAACATCACCTGCGTGGAAGTACTATGTTTATGACATGTTCCTTGTTCTGCATAAAGAAGAGGGGATAAAGGACGTCAAAAAATTGATAGATCGAATCCTGAAAAGAACTGAAATAAAACCGCATGCTAAAGAGGTAGCAATGATAGTAGCTAACCTGATAAAGAAATCAGTAATACCCCTAGATAGAGATCAAGAGATAATAACACTAAATGATGCAAAGGATTACTTTAAATCCCAGTTCAAATGCGAAGTCGAAATAGAAAGTGGCGACGAATCAAAAGAAGAGAAAGCGTCAAAAGCCCTGCCAATGAAGCCAGCAATAATTCTCATCTGATATCAAACATCTTGTGTCTCTTTAGGTAGGACTTTGCCATGCTTAACTTAGCCTCGCTCGCACCATACAACGTTGCTATCACTTGCCCTTTTCTAACTTTTGCACCATACTTTTTATAGAATAACACGCCAGCTTCTTTTGTCTCAGGCGCACCAAGTATTCTACACACCCTAGCAACAACATGGTTATCTATATCAGATACAACTCCCTTTCTTTGGGACTTAATATCATAGCTTATCTTGGACGGCTTGAGTTTTTTGATGTTCACATTTGGGTCTCCGCCTTGAGCAGCAATAATCTCCTTCATCTTCTTCCAAGCTTTTCCTGTGCTAAGAGTCTTTGATGCTAGTCTGTAACCTTCATCTTCAGTATCAACTCTGCCAACTAGAACAAGCAGTTTAGCTGCCATCCTGAGAGCCTTTTCACGCAAATCCTCAGGAGCTTTTGGATGGTTCCTAAGAACCTTTACCACATCCCTAGCTTCCAATAGTGGTCCTACTCCATCACCAATGGGCTGATCTCCATCACTAACCATAACAACTGTTTTCATCCCTAAACCTTCAGCAACCCTAACAAAGCTCTTCTCCAAAACTCTTGCTTCACCAATGTCCCTGGTTTTAGCATCCTGAGCTACAGGAATATCAATTATCAGATGTGTAGCTCCCATAGCGTACTTCTTCGCAAGTATAGATGATAACAGTAGTGGTTCTGGATCAAGAGAAAGCGGCCTTCTAACCCTTATCATTTTATCATCAGCAGAAGCAATATCAGAGCCGCCACCCCAAGCGATACAAGCACCAACCTTGTCAACTATTCGTTTTATCTCTGAAGATGAAAACGTAACAGGGGCGAGTACTTCCATAGTATCAGCAGTCCCAGCAGGAGAGGTTATAGCCCTGGAAGATATTTTTGGCATGGTGTAACCCAGTGCTGCCATAATCGGAACAATTATCATAGTTGTCCTATTACCAGGAACGCCACCAACACAGTGTTTATCAACCACAATATCCTTACCAAACTTTAAAACAGAACCTGTCTCAGCAATAGCTCTAGTCAAGCACACAGTTTCGTTCATTGTCATACCTTTCGTGTATACAGCTGCCACAAACATAGATATCTCAGTGTCAGTAAGCGTATCATTTACTATGTCCGCAACAATAGAATTTATTTCATCACTAGTTAACTCCTCTCCGTCCATCTTTTTCTTTATAAAATCAAGGGATTGAGGCTTGGATATTATATCTATGTCAACTGTGTCTCCAGACTTGAGTTCTAACCTTTCTGCTACCTCCTCAAAAACACCAACTGGATAATCATCGCTTTCCTTTGAATAATAATCAACGGTTGCAACAACAGAATTTCCTGCCTTTCTTATAACAACACGGTCCATTGGCTGGACATCAAGATCTCTAGCAAAACTTGGCTCCAATACGATAATAGGGAGTCCACCTGTACGGATTGGGAGTACGTTTACTTTTGCCTTCATCACAATATATATGGCACTTATTAAATATAATACTACCGATTTTTAGGACCCCACTTCTCAAGTGCAGAAGCCAATTCTTTGTGGTCTTTGGCGTATGACACCAAAGAAACACCCTTCATAACAGCATCCACAGCTTGTCGCATAGCTGTAGCACCTGCCCTTGTACCATTAGGATGACCGTGCACACCGCCACCTGCCTGGATTATTACATCTGTACCAAGTAGAGAAATTAACTTTTCTACCATGCCAGGATGCAACCCACCAGAAGCAACAGGAAACACAGGTTTTACATTCATCTTTTTTCTCAAAGCATAGTACACGTTCATAACCTCTTGCTTCGCACCTTCCATTTTGCCCACTATTGTGCCAGCATGTAGTTGATCAACGCCAACAAGGCGCAGCATCTTAGCCAACGCAAGCATAGTAATACCAAAGTCCTTACTTCTTGTGATTGCACCATGCATTGCTCTATGGGCATGAAGCACTAATTTAACATGTTTCCTAACACTATGCAAAGCAGAAAAGCCAGCAGTAATCACGTCAACCATAACATACCTGCCACCATGAGCTGCAACAAACTCTGCTCTTTTCATCATCTCTTCATAAGGAGCTGTTATGTTAGGCATATACACCTTTCTCTCACCAGTTTCTTTCTCTGCCTTGTCCCTCATACGTAAAGTCGCCACAACTCTTGTTTTGAATCTATTAAAACTCTGGTTAGTCAAATTTTCATCATCTTTAACAATGTCGATCCCACCAACCCATGCCTCGTATGCTACTTTAGCATGGTCTCTAGAGGAAAGGCCTATCTTTGGTTTTATGATAGTTCCAAGGAGGGGTCTATCAGAGATCTTTAGCAATTTCCTAACACCAAGTATACCATACCTTGGTCCAGGAAAGCTTTTCGTGATAGATTTTGGAAAGTTTACGTCGAGTAATCTAAGCGCACTAACTGATTTCATGCCAAAGATATTTCCAGCAATAGAACTCAGTATCTGCGGCATATTTCCAGGCTCAAAAAGTTTTGCTGGATATGCGACCTTTATTATCGCGCTTGTCTTTCTTGCTCCTGCTTCAATCTTAAAAACCCTTGCTCTCATGTTGTATATAGACTTGTTCATAGTGGAAATGTCTGTCCATGTACCTATAGAAGACTCAGCAGCAACTGCTTCAGCAGCCTGCTCGAGAGACACACTAGATGATGGCTTTAAATAGAACGTGCAAACTACATCTGACTTCGGTCTGTAACTTGTGTCAATGTACATAAAAGTATAAAAAAAGAGTTCTATTTAAAGTTATTCTTTCCAATCTTCTATAGGCCTACCCATGTCTGTAACAGTAAAGTCACTCACATGCTCCATAGATCTTATACCAGACTCTACTTTGTCCATTAGTCCACCCTTGTCAGGAATCTTAAAGACGATTTCGAGAACGTTCAGACCAAACGCAACAGGTTTCTTAGCAGCTCTCAACAGATCCCCTTCTAACTCAGCTACTATGGATTTAATCTTGTCAACCCATGCAGCAACGTCTACCTCAGGCGAATCAGGCAAAATCCTCGCAGTTATAACTACTTCTCCCATATTATCACGGACCCTCAAATCCACAGTTTGGACATTTGTACTTCACGCCCTTCTTCCTACACATGCCACATCTAGCTACCACAAATTCCCCACAGTTTGGACAATTAAAAAACACAGCGTGGACATCATTTGTTATTTCCTTACCACAACTTACACAAAAAAGCTTATCCATGCACAGTGATAAAGTATATATGTTTTTAAACTTTACTATTTTTATGAAGCTGGTTATACTAATGCGAACAGACATAAAGATGGGAAAAGGTAAAATGATCGCCCAAGCAATTCACGCTGCTGTTGGAGCCACATCGAAGAGAAACTGGAAATACTTAAAGTGGAGGTTGACAGGGGAAAAAGTAGTGGTACTCAAAGCAGACATAGAAACGATCAATAAAAAGATTAAGCAATGTAAAAAGCAAGGGATAAGGACGTACGAAGTAATAGACGCAGGAAGAACACAAGTAAAGCCTGGAACAAAAACATGTGTTGCTATAGGACCTGATGATGATGAGAAAGTAGATAAAATATGTTCTGACCTTAAGTTGCTCTAATAAAGTTTAAATATGAGACTATCCTAACATAAATTATGAAAAGAGTTGAAGAGATAATTCCAAAGATAGAACAGGAAATAAGCAAGATTCTAGGAAAGCCTAAGCAAAAACCGATATCAATTAATGAGCTGTTGAGATACATAAGAGAAAGCAGAATTAACCTAGAGAACGTTGACAAACTGCTTACACGTCTAAAGGCAAGCTATAGAGAAACACTTGGCTACTTCCCAGAGAACAGCAGCAGGACCATATTAGAAATCCAAAACAAGGTTAAGGACTTAGTAACATTCCTTAGAGAGAACGAGAGTAAGTATCACACAGAAATAGAAGCATCACTTGAAAGGATAAAGAAAGAACTTGATGCTGAGCTTAAAGGCTTTCTTGAGAAAATAAGATCATTGTGATAAGAATGCAATGGATTAAAGACAGTAAAAAAATCTGTTTAGTATTTCATATAGACGCTGACGGGATATGTTCTGCTTATATAATAGCAAAGGTTATTGAGAGGATAAAAGGAGAGCTCCCTTGTCTGTATGCATTATCTTCCACGTACGTGAACAAAAATCTGAGAGCAAAGTTGAAAGATTATGACCTTGTCATATTCACAGACCTTGCTGTTGATTCTCACCCAGAGGCGATAAGAGAAATAGCAGAGACAAGCAAAGTCATAATATTTGACCACCATGAGCTAACACACAACCTAAACGGACCAAACGTAAAACACATCTCAACAAAGATGGAAACAAAGAGGTACTATCCGTGCTCCTACCAGGTGTATAACTACTTTAATAAAGAGATGGATCTAAGTGACATGGACTGGATAGCAGCTGTTGGGTTGATAGGGGACGTAGGAGCAAAGTTGTACAAGAACTTTGTGGAATCCACGTTGAAGAAATATGGCATGAAAAAATGTAAGGATCCAAATTACTTTGACACAGAACTTGGAGAGATGGCAATAATCATAGGGGCAGCGAGAGTTTACAACAAGACAAAAGGAGCCCTAAAAGCTCTTAAAATTCTCCTAGAATGTGAATCTCCGAAGGAATTCTGGGAGAAAACAGAATTACTACAAAAGTGGAGAAACAAAATCCAACCTTACTTAGACAAAAATATTAAGGAATTTGAGAAAGAAGCAGAAAAATGCAAAGACGTACTAATTAAGAGAATAAAAGACCCAAAATACAACATAGGGAGCCCGTTATCAAGCATACTAAGTGAAAGGTATCCTAATAAGACAATAATCCTTGTAGTAGACAAGGGAAACATTGCCAAAGTCCATGCTAGGAGCAAAGTGAGAAATTTAGTAGAACTATTATCAAAGGCTACAAGTGGATTAAAGAACGTTTCCTGTGGTGGGCACAAACAAGCAGCAGGTGCTAGCATAGAACCATCAGACGTAACAAAGTTCATAAGAAACCTGAAGAAAGAATTAGGGTGTAAGTAAGAACCATAGCAACACTAACAATGAGCATAGATACAAACACAAACCTCACAAGACGCTTGTCATTGGACCATTTAGACCAAAACGTCTTTGTTAAGGCGGACATAACCTCTGCAACAAGGATAATCGAAGACGCAGTTAAAGGGGTTACAGCACCTTCCTTTGCCATTATTGCGGACGAAACTATAACTGCTGAAGAAGAGTAGATGCTGACAATAGCAGCTATTGGTAGCAATGAGATATCACCAAAGTGTTGTTTAACAATAGCACTAACAAACAGGAGCGCTGTCATAATCAGCGCAAACTTCAGTGCAGGTAGTATAGCAAAAGGTGAGTCAAGCTTGATGTCAACACTCGTCTTTCCTTTGTCATATCTACAAAGTGCAATGAACAAAGCAGTGGCCATACCAACCAACTGGAACGGTACAACATACTTCAGTGTATTGTAAGATCCCACTAAAAATATTATGATGGGGTCAGCAAAGACAGTACCAACAAGGCTCATGAGTATGCCAGATTCTACATACTTCCTGAGTCTCTTTGTTGACATACTTGCAAGTGAAAATGTAGTTGCAGCACTGTTTATTAGTCCTCCTAAAAATCCAGTTAGCAAGATACCAACCTGTTTAAGTACTTTTAACATTATATAAGACAAGAAAGATATGCCAGAAACAGCAACAACTATATACCAAAAGGAGTAAGGATTAAAAACCCCCCAAGGATCTATCGTCCTGTTAGGTAATAAAGGAAGTATGACGACAGCAATTATAGCAAATTTTATAGCAGACATAATCTCCTCACGCTTTAGATGGAACACAAATCTATCAACATTCCTCTTAACAAAAAGTAAAAAAGCTGTTATAACAGAAAGAGATAAAGCATAGACATAGTTATTAAGTCCTACAAGCATACCAGATACAAAAACAATCAACATAGCTATTGACGTCGTTGCACCTGTCCTCCTATGCACCATAGCATTAGCAAAGTAAACAGTTGTTACAAAAACAAAAGATAAGATAAATCCCAGAGACAAAATAGTAGTGTCCTCAACAAGGACATACGTGTAAGCCAAGAGATAGCCTAAAATGGAAAATAGTATCGCAGTTCTGGCACCAAATATTGGGCCATACTTATATTTACTTCTTATGTACCTACGCCAGTACTCTCTTTCCAAACCTACAAGAGCTCCCACAGCTATCGCAAGCACTAAACCAAAAATAAAGTCCATAACAATATTAAACGTTGTGTTTTTATTACACTTACGGTAAAACATATAAGTCAAAGATTGATAAGTTTAGGCATGTACAATTTAGAGATAGAGAGAGTAAATAGGAAAATAAAAGAGATGGGTGCAAAAAAGGTACTAATCCAACTACCAGAAGGGCTAAAGCCAGTAGCTAACAAAATCGCTGACAGATTAAATGCGATAGTTTACATTTGGGCTGGATCCTGCTTTGGAGCATGTGACATACCAAACGTAGACGTTGATCTTATTGTGCAATGGGGGCATTCAGAGTGGTTGCTGGAATAGATGAAGCAGGGAGAGGATCAGTATTAGGGTCAATGTACATAGGATATGTAGAGATAGACAGGCAGTCAAAATTAAAAAATATTGGAGTAAAAGACTCAAAGCTCCTGTCACCAAAAAGAAGAGAAAAAATAGCCAAACAGATAAAAAAGATAGCAAAATGGGACGTAATAAAAGTAACACCAAAGGAGATAGATCTAAGACAGGCAGTGAAACAATCACTAACATCACTAGAAGGCATAAAGATGGCTAAGTTAATAAACAAACACAGACCATCAAAAGTCATTATAGACTGCCCTTCATCAAATCCAATAACATTTAAGCAATTTATAAAAACTTATCTCCAGTACAATCCAAAATTAGTCATAGAGCACAAAGCAGACTATAAGTACCCTGTAGTATCAGCAGCTAGTATAATAGCAAAGGTTGAAAGGGATAAAGAAATTAGATCAATATCAAAGCAGATAAAAATAGACCTAGGATCCGGATATCCATCAGATGAGAGAGCAGTTAAGGCTATCAGAAAACTAATGGCCAGTGGAGATGAGAAGTATATTCGAAGAACGTGGTATACTTACAAAAAAGAGGTGGAAAAATGAAGTTTGCCCATCTGGCAGATACACATTTAGGTAAAAGAAGTTTAAAACTAGCTGAGAGAGAAAAGGACTTCGAATCAGCATTTAAACAAGCAATAGACATAATAATAAAAGAAAATGTAGACTTTGTAGTTCATTCAGGAGATCTGTTTGACACCGGAAAACCAGATGTAAACTCGATGATATTCTGTGCTAAACAACTCTACAGATTAAAGGATAAGGGCATACCTGTGTACATAATACCAGGATCTCATGACCAGGGATATGGAGAAACGAAAAGCATACTATCTCTTTTTGAAGAGGCAGGCTTACTCATAAACGTAGGTGACAAGAGATACATAAAAGACAATAAGCTCTATGGAGAAATGTACAAAGATGTGTTCATATGCGGGATTGGTGGTTGGAAGTCAAGGATATCTGAACTGTACAAGAGTATAGAACCGGTTATACCAAAAGAAGCAAAATACAAGATATTCATGCTTCACCAGACAGTTAGTGCAGTATCAAACATCTTCGCTGACATCGATACAGAGTTATTACCAAAAGGTTTTGACTACTATGCAGCAGGACACTGGCATGGAAGGGAGATTATGAAATACCATGGTAAGCCACTAATATACCCTGGTTCACTAGAAAACTGTGATGCAACAGAAATGGAAAGGAATGAGAAAAAAGGAATATTCATAGTAGAGAATAATACTCCTCGATTTGTGCAAATAAAGAGCAGAAAAGTGGTTGTTAAGAAATTTGAATTCGATGATGGATCACCAGAAAGTATAACACAGAAGTGTATAGATTTCATTTCTAGTAAAGTTGATGAAAAACCAATCTTAATATTGAGATTAACAGGATCTATTAACGGAAAACGTAGTGAGATAGATAAGGCTTTGATAAACAAGACAGCTATAGAGAATGGTTATCTCTACGCAAATGTTATGTTATCAGGTTTAAGAGAACCAGAAGAAGAAAAAATAAGCATAGAGAGTGAAAACGTAGACCAAATAGAAAAGGAATATCTAAAATCCAAGGGATACACTGACAAGCAGATAGACCTAGCAAAGAAGCTAATGTCTGTTTTAGGACAAGAGCTAACTCCTTCAGAGATTGAAAGATTGTCACTAAAAATGTACAAGATGATTGAAAATGAGATTGAGAAGGATAAGACTTGAAAACATAAGATCACACGTAAGAACAGAGATAAACTTAGAGACAGGAATAACAGTTCTAACAGGGAGAACAGGGAGTGGAAAATCTTCAATACTTATGGCGTTAGAATATGCTCTATTTGGAAGTCAAGGCGTTAACAACTCAATGATATTAAGAAGGGGCGCACAGAAGGGTAGAGTAGAAGTAGAGTTTGAAGAGCAAGGTCATGTTTACACCATATCAAGAGGGTTAAAGAGAATTAAAGACGGGGTAAGAACAGATCCAAATGCTATATCTGTAAAAAAGGACAATGTTGAGCAGAACATAATGGGTAGAGACTCAGATCTCACAGAGTACGTACTAAATACGCTGAACTATCCAAGAGACAGTAAAGCAGTGAAATTGTTTGAAGTTACATCTTATTCCAAGCAGGATGAGTTACGAGCTATAATACAGATGACGCCACAGGCAAGACAGGACTACATAGACGGGATACTCCAACTGTCACGGTATCAAAACACATGGAAGAATATGAAAGGGATTATAGACAGAATGAAAGGAGTATTAGAGTCCGCAAAAGAGGCAGTAGAGGATATGAATAGAGCAAGAGAGGAAGCGATAGAGAAGCAAAAATCACTCTCTGAAAAGGAGAGCAAACTAAAACAGTCCAAGGAAAAGTTGTCTAAACTCAGAAATCAGCTTAACAACGTAAAGAAAGAGAAGCTGTCAAAGGAGAAAGAGCTAAGTGCTGTTGAGAAAAAGTACAGAGAAAGCATATCAACAAAATCTTCCATTGAGCAGGTAAAAAAAGAGATAGAATCACTGAAGTCATCAATAGAAGAAGAAAAGAAGGAGTTAGAATCAAAGAAAAAAATGTATGACTCAATAGAAGCAAAGGATGTAGAATCCACACAAAAAGAGTTAGGGGAAATAGATGGTCTCATCACAAGCCTAAAGACAAAAGTAAAAAACCTACAAAAAGAGTTAGAGGATATACTATCACTAAAAGTTGGAGTATGTCCAAAGTGCAAGCAAAAGATAACAAAAGACCATCTAAAGACATTAGAAACAGCATACAAAGAGGACATAAGCAAAGTAGAAAATGAACTTAAGAAAATGGAAGATAAAAAGAGCGAAAAAGAAAAAGAACTAAAAGCAGCAAAGGACAAGTATGAGATAGGCAAGCATATAACACTGCTTGAACATAGCATAAAAGAAAAGTCGAAGCAGGTAAAAAACAAGGAAAAACTTCTAGCTGGATTAAAATCAAAAGTTGCCCCTCATGTTGAAGAGCAGTACATAAAACTAAAGAGAGAACTAGACGAAATAAACAGCAGACTAGTTCGTGTCTCGTCTGAGAACTCATCGTTAGAGAAAGAGGTTATGATGTTGGAGAAAGATATAGAGGAGACAAAAAGAGACATAGAATCAGTAATGAATAGAATCAAAGACCTAGAGAAAAGAAATGAGAGAATAAAAAGGACAGAAGAGATGATGACATTATTAGTTAGAATGAGGGAGGACATAAGGAACATAAGAAATGTTGTAAGAAAGAGATTCATAGACGCGTTTAGAGTAGAGTTTGAGAAACAATTCGAGGCGATAAGACCAGAGGAGGAGTATGTGGTTGATATATCAAATGATTATGAACCTGTAGCGTACGCTAATAATGTGTCCACGCCTATAAACCACTTAAGCGGGGGAGAAAAAACATCAGTAGCGCTGGCTTACAGGTTAGCATTAGCAAAGATAGCAGCACAGATAGCAAGTGTAACCCCATCTGAAATTCTTATACTAGATGAACCAACAGTAGGATTAGACAAAGAGGATATAAAAGTGCTGCCATCAGTACTACGCAACATAAAGACAATACCACAAGTTATAGTTGTAACACATGAAGATGTGTTAAAAGAAGCAGCTGACGTAAGGTATGTTATAACAAAAAAAGGAGGAGTGTCCTCTGTTAACCTTGAATGATACCCGGATACCACCAAACCCATGAATAATTAGGATAGTACTGCTGTATGTAACTGAGGACGTACGGCTCAGGTTCCTTACATTTATCTGACAAATACATCTTGTATCCAGGGCCATCACAACCAACCATCAAGACGTTATATCCTTTCTCAAGATAGGAACCAACTTGTGAGCAATCCGCAGGAGCTGCTGGGATTCCCTCGTTGTCTATCCATACCCAAACATTTGAAGCAACCATACAATCATCAACTCTATCAAGCGAACGTTTAAAAGTAGCGTGTTCATTTAATGACAAAGCAACGTATGGTAACAAAGCCAACGAACCAAACACGTAAAGCACTAGAGCGGCCTTTCTCAACTTTGCCATTGGTATCCTACGCTCAATAAACTGAGCAGAAATAACAGATATTGGTATAATCAATGGGAACATATAACGAGCAGCTTTTATTGGTGTGGTAATATAGATATAAAGAGGTATAAGTATGAAAACCAACCAAAGTTTCCAGTTCTCTGGAACCTTTAGGTCAGCAAATAGCGAGGCAATGAGTATGGAGAAGTAAAGTATAATATGAACAAGGTTAACAGGCTGTACAATACTCTGCCTGTCTTGGACCCCAATAACGTAAAGATCACGCATACTGTAAAAAGGATCAGAGGTCTTAATATAATTATAAGCTATCCAAGGGGAGATAGTGACAGCAAAGATAATTACACCAAGGATAATTTTGCGAAGGTCTATTTTACCAAGTAAAAGAAAAAGTGGAGCATAAAGCAACATGTTATACCTTGCAAGAACAGATAAAGCGAAGAAAAATCCAAAGTGTGGCTTTGGATAAAAGTAGAGTGCAAGCAATAAAAGTGACAAGGATAATACCTCAGTACCATTGTGAAGACCATAGAGTACAAAAGCAGGCGAAAGTAGAACCAGATAAATAAAACTACTTTTAGCATACTTACTGAGGAACAATCTGACAGCTGAAACAAAAAGTATAAGAGATAATGCGACAAAGATCGGAACAGCCAGACTACCAAAAATAGAGAGTACAAAGAACATGAATGGAGCAAGTGGCGCCCTAGTCCACTCAAAGTACACACTTTTACCAGCCCACCAAAACCCATTCATCTTGTACACTGCAAGATCCCAAGAAGGAATAGCAATATTTCTTACCAAGATAAATATTAACATCGCTATAATGAGGTCATATTTTTTCAACACGTTTACCACGCTCTGAAGGTACTATCTTAATCTTGCCAGAGAAACTTGGCATAGGTAATAAGGAACGAAGCAAAACAGCCAGTGCAGCAACCTCTGAGTGAGGTTGATTACCTATAGCAACATTATAATCGGTAAGATCATAAACTTCCGCAGGAACTTTCTCAGACCCAATAATTACGAGTAGATTGCCTTTAAGCTTCGGCAGAAGCTTTTCGTATGGAATACCATACATTGTTAAGTGAACAATCTTAAAACCCTTTGCTTTGTACTCCTTTATAACAGATTTCCAGGACTTCCTGTATTCTATATCAAACGGTCCGCCCCACTGGTCAACAACATTCTTTAATGATGAGATAACATTCTCATCTTTTTCCCCAGAGAGGATAATCTTATCTGCGCCAAAAGCCCTAGCTACTAGCCCACAGTGTGTAGTTATCCTTTTGTCCCTCTTTAACCTGTGTCCTAATCTCAACACAACAATCATAAATTATTTTACAACAAGTATGTATAAAAAGGTTATGTACTTTCCAAGAACATTGAACACAGGAGGAATCATAAAAAGCAGGCCAGAAGACTTTATAGTAGAAGAGATAACTGAGAAGGTTTATCCAGTGAAGTATACATTGACTCAAAGAATATGGGATTCCTTACCTAAAATTAAAAAGAAATATCTACATTTCACAATGGTGAAAAGAAACTATGACACGTACAGAGCGATTAGAAGAATAGCAAAGGCGCTACATGTCTCAAGGAAAAGGTTCAGTTATGCGGGAAACAAAGACAAGCTTGCTGTAACATCTCAAAGAGTAAGTTTATACAATGGAGAGATTAAACAGTTAAAAAGACTAAGGCTAAAAGATATAATTCTAAAAGAATTTCAGTACAAAGATAGACCCCTGCATATAGGAGAACTAAATGGAAATAGGTTCACAATCGTTGTTAGAAACGCAAAGAGGATCGACATAGACGATATAAGATCTCTAAGGGTGCCAAATTACTTTGGAGAACAGAGATTCGGACAAAATGCAAGGATAGGGGAACTAATAATCAAAAAAAAGTACAAGGAAGCCTTCCAAGTCCTAACAAATAAGAAGATAAACAAGAACATGACCGTTGAAAGCACAGTAATAAATGAAGTAAAGAGAGGAAAAACGTACAAAGAAGCCCTTATGAAAACAGAGATGTGGAGGATGTTTATACACGCGTATCAATCGTACATATTCAACAGAACGCTAGAAAGACTAATACAAATGGACTATGTCCCAGAGAAGATACCTCTAGTAGGGAAAAACACAAAATTAGAGGGGATAGTAGGAGAAGTGATAAAAAATACAATGAAGGATATAAAACCAACAGACATACCTGAGAAAGGCAGTTTAAGAGAAACATGGATGAACATAAAATGGATAAGTATAAGGTACAAAGGGGAAGACCTTCACTTGAAATTTGAACTGAAAAAGGGACAATATGCAACAGTATTACTCAGTGCTATTACAGGTAATCTTTGAGCAGATATAATCTATAAGAACAGACTCGTTTACCAACCCTTTCTTAACAGTAGATCCATCGATTATAACCGCTGGTACATCAGATATGTTGTACGCTAGAGTTATTGTCTTTATAAGCACAAGGTCCTCATTGACATCTACTGCTGAGACATAAAAGTTTTCCTTACCTACTTTGGACTGAACATGAGACAGGATATATCCTTGAGTTGTACAGTCATCACATTTGTCTTTTGTAGTATAAAAGAATAAAGCAGTGGTTGTATTAGGATTACAACTAGACCTCAATTGCTCAGAAAGAAGCCAATACTTCAGTCTTGTAGAGATAAACCTCGTCTTTAACATGCGATACATCTCACTGTTAACGTTTAGGTCTCTTTCCATCTTCACTATGCTTGGTTGTAAACGTTCAAGAGATTTGTCCACGTCCTGCAGCTTAATAGCAAGATACTTACACGTTAAATCTTTGTTTGAGTAAGGAAGATACATAGCAGACTCTAAATCTTCAAACTGAGACTGGATATAGTACAATGTCTTCTCAGCATCAGCTATGTACGACCTCTGTAAAGATGATCCTATTAACACGCCTACAAGGAACATAAAAACAGCTAATATAAAAGACATTATAGCTACTTTCAATACACGTCTGTCTTCTCGGTTAGCCATGGTCTCCTCTCCCTAACAAATACGTTAACAATCGATGCAACCCAAAGCGCACCATAGAGTAAAGTTCCAACAAGCAGATAAAATAAAGCTGAGACTACAAGACGAGATAAGTTACCCTTAAAGAATAGAGTGTAAACTAAGAATAACAGCATAATAAACGTTGAGAGTGATATAAGATTAACCACGTCAACTAAACCTAAAACAGTTGGACCAAACTGCTGATCAAGATAAAACAAGAAGTCAAAATTCAAATAGCGAAGTATAGAGTACTGAAGAAGTGCACTTGAAACACCTTTATAAAGTATTCTGGTAAAAAGGTACACAAACGCCCCTACCCACACTAACGACAATGGAATAGTAAAAAATCCCAACCCAGCAGAGTTCTTGTTAAAAAGTAGATGTCTATACTTAACAATATTCTCCAAATTTCCTGTGTACCATCTTAGTCTTTGTTTTACCAAATGAGTAAATTTAGTTGGAGCATAGGTGCTAGATTTTACATCCATCACAGAAATAACTTTGTAACCATGGTCTATCAGCCTTAAAGCTATTTCCATGTCCTCAACAAGGTTATTTTCGTCAAAGTATCCAACTTTCCTAACATAATCTGTTCTGAAAAACGTAGCACCATGAGTGCTCAGAACACCGTTGAAAAATGAACTAACTCTCCTAACAAAAATAGTTATGTAGTACTCTATAGCCTGTAAAAGAGTTAACATGTTTTCCTTATTATAAACCTCAAGTGCTGTTAGAACTGCAGCAACCTTTTTATCACTGAAGTACCTAACAGCCTTTCTAACAGCATCCTTCCCAACTAAGAAGGTATCTGCATCAAGAACACAAAATAAATCTGTTTTCACACCTTTGAGAACCTTATTCACACTTGGTACCTTGCCTTCGCGCTCCTTTTGGATCAATTTCACATTCTTATACTTCTTAACGTACGAATTAACAATAGAAGCTGTGTTGTCTGTTGAACCATCGTCAACAACTATAGCTTCTAGAGGGTAATCTTGAGACACAACAGAATCTAAACACCTAGAAATCCTTGCTTGCTCATTGTAAGCTGGGATTATTATCGTCACTGATGGTTTATAAGAAGATTTTTTCTTCTCCTCATCAATAAAAACGTAAAGCAGGAAATAGAAGATAGATGTGAATAATGAAATAAAAGACAAGGTCAGTATAAAATAATTAAATATCATTAAACCACCCTTATGCACAATGACAATGAAATGTTCTCCCCTGTGAAATTGCACGCACACCCAGGCTGCGTTCTTGAATCAATCTCTTTTCTTCCGGTAAGACAATTTGCAAAGTCACATGATACATTGTACGGTGTGGTGTTACTACATATTGATTCATCGTTATACACCTGCATGCAGTGGGTGTAATTATGCGTTAATTGTGTTAAATCTTCTGCAAGCATATCACACTGTTTTTCTCTCTTCTCTATATAATTAGCAGTGTTATATTGCTGTATTTGGAACACAGCATACACAGTTACTATAAACAAAAGTACGAACAGGATAATATAAATTTTGTCCATAATCCCACCTCTAAGGCAATGACATATAAGAAAAAAGAAGGTAAGGTTTTATCCTTACTCGGTGGATTCTTCTGTTGTTTCTGTTGTAACCTGCACATCCTCGTAGGATGTAGCAGATGTGTCAAGTAACACGTGGTTTCCTGTGAACGCGTAGTCCTTGTGTCCCAATAGCTGAGCTGCAATCACTTTTGCTGCAAGCCTTGTGTCCTTTGCATCGTAACCAGCAACTACAAGAGCTGTGTAGTCGCCAAATGCACTCTCCACAAGGTCTATTGTTGCCTTATCTTTGTAGTCTCTTACTCCTGGCGTTGTCTCTGTTCTCCACTTCTCTGCAGAGAATACTGTTGATCCGTCCACAGCTGCAAGGTCTGCAACCAATGTGTTTACCGCAGGACCACCGACCAAGATAACATTCTTATCTTGGTCATACTCTGTGTCAAGTAGACCTATACCTGGTGTTATCTTGTTTAGCTGTACTCCACCAGCACTCTTCAATGTTAATGTTGTGTCTCCAACTGTCTTTGTTTCATCCGTTGTTAGTGTAACTGTTGTAGGTGCAATTCCACCAACCTTAAATGCTGACGTGTAGGTTGGGTAGTAGACATACACTATGTCATTCGTGTTTGCTGCACTTTCCCAGTCGCTACCATACAGAGCAACGTATGACTTGTAGTCTGTGCTCTGAGCCTTGCTTGATGTTGGAGCTGAACCTGTCTCATTTTCTGCAGTTGTGGCAACACCATTTACAAGTATGCTAGACTTGTCAGTTATTAGAGCTGCACCATTTGAGGTATTCCAAGTGTACTTAACACTTATTGTTGTTCCGTCACCTTGTGTTAATGTTGCTGTGTCTTCTCCGTCCCATGTTATCTTTGCACCCTTTGGTGTGTAGTACTCATCGTATCCTTCAGTACTGTAAACCTTAGCCACACCGTCAGGTAGGATCAAGTTTGTTGATCCAGCCACATCAACTACTGCTGCTTTAAGCCAGATGTTGTCATCTCCATTCTTAGACTCAGCAATCATACCGTTTGGCATCGTGTAGTTAGCACCTTCACTTACCTCTGTCCATGGACCAGCGTAACTTGTCGTTTCGTTTGTGGACGTAGCTGGCTTGTACAAGTCAACCTCACTTCCATCACTGACTATCTTAAGATAGTAGTGTGGTGCTCCATCTACTTCCTGACCAAGCAAGATGTACTCTCCCTTTGATATGTTTGCTCCGCCACCAGAGTATACTGTAAGGTCGCTACCAGTGTACTTCCAGTATTTAACACCCGGAAGTAATACTGTAGTATTCTCAGCAACATTAGTGTCAGTGGCTACATCAAAGTTCATACTCTGCATACCAGACTCTTTGAATGCAATGTACTCACCGTTAGTTACAGATGTCCAGTCAGAGCTAGGAAGTGTCATACTCTGAGAGTAGTCGTCGTATACTATACCAACGTCTCCGCCGATTGTGACCTTGTCCTTCTTTGCATCTAGTGTGTTGTCTGTGAATGTGCTTGTAACCGTTATGCTACTTACGCAATCACTACTTATAGGCAATGAAGTCACATTGTACCTGTCATCTATTGGGAATACTTTGTTGTTGAACAATACATAGTTAGACTCAGCTGTTGCTATCTTTGCTGAGTTTGTTGTAGCACCAGACCACACGCTCTCTAGCTTGTACCTCACATCTTCATATGTCTTCCATTCACCTGTGCTGACTTCAACTGTTGTGCCATCTGGGTTCTTTATAATTGCTTTGTTGTGTGTACCATCAACGTCCTGTAATGTAAATGTGTAGTCACCAACAGTAAATGTCTCACCAACTTTGTAGGTGTTTATTTCTGTTGAACCAAGAACCACTGCTGAGCTGTTTACCTCAACAACGTCGTATGTTGTACCAAACCAGTTAATCTTGTCACCTTCACATATGTTCAAATCAGTACCGTTGTTTACATCCATTGTAACCTGTATTGCTGACTCATTTATGAATAGAGATCTATCTGGTTTTATACTTATCTTAGATTTATCTATACTCACACTCACTGTAGCGTTGTACTTGTTTCCAGACTTCTCATACTCAACGTTTGCTAGACCTGTTATTGCATCGTCACCTCTAGCATCTGTGTCAGAGAATGACGACGAACCACTACCTTCAACGTATATGTCGTCTGGTGTAAAACCGTTTGTAGCCCAAGAGCCCAAACTCTTACCCTGTGCTGTCAACACATCAACTGTTGCTGTTCCAGATGATCCGGACGCTGTTGCTACCTGAGCAAACGCTGCTGCAATGTCTACAGCTGCTAGAACGTCTGCTGGCTGTGCACTAGCGCCAACTACCACATACGCGTCAAAAACACCATTGTCATTAACAAACGGCTGTGGTAAGTCAGCCAATGTTGCTGCCATTGCTGGTGTAGCTACTGTAGCACCTAAAACTACGGCGCTACCGGCCAAAGCAGCTATCTTTTTGATAGCTTTCTTAGCCCTCAAGACAAATTTGTCTTTCATTTTTCACCTGCCTCCTCGGAGTTTTATTAATATTGGGGTTTAGCCCAAACCCTATAGGGTCACCCCTATTGCTAGCTAATTGTTAAACTATAATTAAAAATAAAGCTTTAAATAGTTTACTTAGAAGGGTTTTTTCGCGATTTTTCCCCAGATTTAAGCCCGGAAAGCTCTTTTCTGAGCTTTAAAATCTCTTTCTGGAGCATCTTATTTTGAGCAGCAGAGACCTTAATAGCTTTGTCCATCTCGTGTAAAATAGCAGATACAGTGCCAACAGCCTTCTGAAGGTCAGCAGCACTTACCTTCAACTCAAGTGGCTCTATGATCTCTACAGAAGATGGTCCATAGTCTATAATAATATCAAACAGATCAGTCAAATCCTTTGCTTCTGTCTCAAGCTCTATAAACGAAGAGTAATACTTATCTCCCACTTTCTCAGGCTCTGCAATGGTTAACTTCTTAGCTTTATGCCCTGTTTTCTCCAATTTTTTCGGTATTTCCTCTAAAAGCCCTAATATATATTCTACAGGAGAGCCCATCATCTGGACTATAATTCTCAACTTCATAGCAATGAATAAACACTAGTATTTATAAACTTATGCTTTGTAAAGTAGATAAACAAATGCTACTAACGACAACAAAGGAATTAGCGGTGAAACTCGCTTCTCTGGAACAACAGCATAACCAGTCAAATTAACAGGCGAGTACACAGCAGTTATATTCCTGAACAAAAATAACCGATCCACAAGAGTATTATTCTTAAAAACAAAGAAGTAAACACTTCTTGTACTGGGATTAAAGGTTTTTATGAGTACACGATTTGGCGGCACTGTAACATTAAAATAACTAACATCATTTGACACCATCATAACTGTTACATTTTCTATTTGAGTACCTTTGTTCCTAATCTTAATAGTTAAAACATTGTTATAATCTCCCTCAATAGACAGATTAGAAAGTGGTTTAAGATACATTGGCAAAACAGTATCCCACTTTCTACCGCCAGCATAAACTCTAACCTTCAACTTGTACATCCCATCACCTTTAGCCTTCTCTTTAAGGGGTATAACAATACTAGAATCTGGTTGGATATTTACTATGACTCTATTATGCGTCCAATTATCAGAAAGACAGTTTGTTCCGTTATACACATAAGAATAAACAGATACTGGCCCACTTATGCCATGGCTAGTTAAATTTACATAGAACAGAAACTCTTCACCAGATAAAACCTCTTTAGGGACATTGTAAACAGAAACTGACATGTACGATTCATCATCTCCATGGGAATAAACCACAATCCTATTATCAAAGCTGCATGGGCAACAGTAGTAGCCACGATTATACTGCCTGTTACACTCTTCCCAGTCGCAGCTAACATAAGCATATAGCTTGTAAACTCCTGGAGGCAAATCAACGTGAAAACTGCCGTTAAATCCGTTGGCTTTGTAAATTAATGTTCTATCGTTTAGATCAAAGTCATAACCTTCACCAAGGTTCAGAGGTACTCTGTAAAAATAAACTGTAGAATTATACACTGAGGAATAAGACACCATAACTGATCCATCTGTCTGGTGTGGAGAAACACTAACATTTAGCTCTCCTGTCTCACACTGTAAAGAGAATGATACTGTGATAAACAACATCAGCGCTAGCCAACGCATAAAACATCAGCACCTAAAACGTATTTAAAATTACCGGAACAACGGCAAGAAGGTCTCAAATCTAATTTATATTAACCATGACTATAAGTTGGTGGAGGTGATTTAGATGGATTGGGATGAGGGTGCAAAATGGTATCTGGAAAGGTTGAGAATCCATGAAATCCTTAACAACAACTACATAGAACTAATAGCAAGGAAAGACGCGATAAGAAAGAAGAAGTGGGCAAGATAACTATATAAAATAGAACCTTCTTATTTTATTTATATGAGAGGACATGATTATGCAGCTGCGATTGTTCTTATCATACTTGCTATAATAATTTTAGCTTACATAATACTAACTTATCCTACAGAGGTCACAAGACTCCTAACAGGAAAATTCACCAATGTTCCATAACTACTCCTCTGGTTTAACAAACGTTGACTCAAGAAACTGCAAAATATCAGATAGTTTGCTAGCAATGGCTTCTTCCTGTTCTATCTTACTATTTTCAGACGAATTTATACGCTTAAGCTCCTCTATCTCCATTTTCATCGACTCAAGCGTCTGCTTTAACTCGTCAAGCTTCTTAAGAACTTCCCGGTACTTGCTAACACGTATGTACATATGAGGTACAGGGGATGGTTCTGGTGGCGAAGGGACTTCTGGTTTAACATCCACTTGCTGGGGTTGAACTTGAGGATACGGTTGCTCCCGATACTGCATTGGCTCTTCAACTGGTTCAGGAAAATCACTTTCCTCTAGAGTTGGAAAACTAGGCATTCCAAGGAAACTGTCCTCACCGCGAACTTTCTTTTTAAGCACGTCAAACACCATACCTTTTATTAAATGTGGCTATATTTAAAACTATCGCGAATTACATAAATTCAGGAATCTCTATGCCAAAGAGTGATAGTCCTTGCTTAAGAGTTTCATACGTCCGCTGCACTAGGTACAAACGCACATGCTTCTTGCTCTCTTCAGCAGTTAAAACAGGACATTTTTCGTAGAATCTGTTAAACCTGTCAGCAAGTGAAACGAGATACTCTGCTAACTTACTTGCTGACATTTCTTTTGCACAATCCTCAACAATGTGGCCAAATAGTGAAATGTGTTTAGCAAGAGAGTACTCTACATCATCTAAGTCAGAAGAAACTTTACTCTCAAAGTCAGCTTTATCCATTATCTTCTTAGCTCGAACAGCAGCGTACTGAATGTAAACAGAGGATTCTCCTTCAAAACTAAGTACTTTATCCCAATCAAACACTATCTGCTTTCTTGGGTTGTACTTAGCAAGGAAAAACTTAACAGCCCCATGAGCTATCTTCTCTGCTACTTTCTCCGGAGAGCCATACTTCTGCCTGACCTCATCTCTAATCTTCTTAACAGCCTTCTCTAAAACAGTGTCTGCCTCATATCCTTGCCAATTCCCAGACCTACCAGAGAACTTACCACCAGGCAAAACAACTGTATTGTAGCTTAGGTGGATGTAATCATTATTTATACCAATAGAGCGTAGTATATGTTTTATTATCTTCTGCTGGAGGTCTTGCTCATTAGATATCACAAGCACTATCTTATCTGCATTAGGAGTGTACAGTTCACCATTACTACACGTATGTTTGTAAGAATTATTACACACAGGGATAGAAGAGTACCCAAATCTCCATAGTTCCATGGCAAGATCCTTTGCAGTGTAAGTAGCAGTTCCATTAGACCTAACAAGTATTTTATAGTTTGTCTTAAGTCCTGCCTCAGGAATGTCAACAACAGTACAACCTTTGTCCTCACCATGCTCAACAACTCTAACAAGGCCCTTTGACTTTAAGTCAGACATAACACGATCAAACAATCCACTTTTAATGACGTCACTTTCCCAAACAAATAAATCATAATTGATATTAAATTTACTAGCAGTATCAAGCTGAGAAGCTAAGCATTTTTCTGCAATGTTTCTGGAGAATTTGGCAATAGGATTATCACCCTGTTCTATGAGTTTCAAAGTAGAATCAACCTGCTGCTTAACAGTTGCGTCTGTCTCATACAAGGAGTTAGCTTTGATGTATATCTCACCTAACCAATGATCATACTTTTTATCTGCGTCTAAACCATGCTTAGATAAGTACCATACAACCATTGCCATCTGCTTACCAACATCGTTTATGTAATTTTGGACCTCAACATCGTAACCAACATAACGGAGTATTCTTGACATCGTATCACCTAAACAAGCATTCCTAGCATGACCTATGTGCCATGGTTTCATAGGGTTAACACTTGTATGTTCTAACACGATTTTCCCTTCAAGTTTTGGTTTGTAGCTGTAAGTTAACACTTTGTCCTTTTTGAAAAACACATTGACATAGCCACCAACAACGTCTACATGATCAATGTAATCATGCTTCAACTTAGAAGCAACACGTTTAGCATATTCCATAGGGCTAATTCCTTCCTTCTTGGCAGGCTCAAAACAAGTTATGGAAACATCACCCATACCTTCTGGAGGTATGTCTAAGTAATCCTTCAAATCAGGTACAACTTCTTCCACAATCTTGTACATATGGGCCAGGAGGGATTTGAACCCCCGATCTGCGGCTTAGAAGGCCGCCGCCTTATCCAGGCTAGGCTACTGGCCCTACAATGATTAACAAAACAGTGTTTTAAATATTTTATCTGGGCCTACGGGGACTCGAACCCCGGTCAACCGGTCCGAAGCCGGCCGCCCTATCCACTAGGCTATAGGCCCGTAAATTAATAATATTTCAAGTTTTTAATATGTTCCTATGAAAGAGGCGATGTTCTGGGATGGAAGCAGATGCAATCTCTGCCCTAGAAGATGCATTATACCAGAAGAGGGTGTAGGAGTATGTAAAGTTAGAAAGAATGAGAACGGAACGTTATATAGCTTAAATTATGGTAAACTAACAGCAGTCCATGTAGATCCAATAGAGAAAAAACCTCTGTTCCATTTCTATCCAGGGTCAGAGATACTCTCAATTGGCAGTTCTGGATGCAATTTCATGTGTAAAAACTGCCAAAACTGGGAAATATCTCAAAGATTTATAGACACAGAGTTTACACCTCCGGAAAAGATAGTAGAGATGGCCAAGCCGTATGGGATGATCGCATTCACTTACAATGAACCAACTGTGTTCTACGAATATGCGTACGATGTTGCAAAGCTTGCTAAGAAGAGGGGGTTAAAAACAGTTTGGGTAAGCAACGGCTACATAAATGACGAGCCATTGAAAAAGATAGCAAAGTACTTAGACGCAGCAAATATAGACTTCAAAGGGTTCAACAATAGAGTGTGGATGGAATTAGTTGGAGGAGTAAAGTTAGATACATTTCTTGATAGACTCAAAGCATGGGCAAAAACAAAGATACATTTAGAGTTAACTTACTTGATAATACCAAACTGGAACGACAAGGACATAGAACCAGCTGTCAAATGGATTAAAGACAATGTAGGAGATGTGCCTCTCCACTTCTCAAGGTACTTCCCAATGTACAAGCTTATGGAAAAACCAACACCAATACAAACATTAAAACACGCTTATGAGATCGGGAAAAAGTACTTAAGCTATGTTTACGTTGGGAATGCTCCAGAGTTAGATTTAGAGAACACATACTGTCCTAAATGTGGAGAGCTTGTAATAAAAAGATATGGATACATCGTAGAAAGTAGTCTAAAAGATGGAAAGTGTCCTAAGTGTGGAGAAAAGATAGCTACAGCCTAATCACACTGTGAGCCCACATATTCTGTATTACACACGCCACTAAGCTTCATAGTTCCACGCGTTGTGGTTATCTCTGGATCACTCAATGAGAGTACACCAGTAGGGACTTGCTCAGACGAATCTGCATTCGCATCTAGCATTGGCTTACAATACTTACACCAATCACATATCTTACTATCAACATCAGCACTAAGATTTAGCGTATGCGTATTGTAATAAGCAGCAATCGATGAGGAAAGAACATTACACTGTGAAACTGTGTAAGATTGTTCTGTCGGAGATTTAAACGATTTCACACCAACTACCACTAATCCTATAAGGATTGTTAAAGCAGCCAGTGCTGCAATGAAACTAACAACAGTTCCTGACGTAGCCATACACATAATAAACACTAGCAGGTATATAACAATTTCTACACACAGTGTCAAAAAATATTTAATAACACATAACATGGATAGTCTAGGGGCTGGTGGTCTAGGTGGTTATGACGTCTGCCTCACACGCAGAAGGTCCCCGGTTCAACTCCGGGCCAGCCCAGTACTAACTCTATGTAATACATCGAAATTTTATACGTCAAAAATCTTATATACTCTGATGTATATAACATTGTATGAAAGGCGTTGAAATGAGTATGAAATTCACTTCTGGACTTGTTCTTGGCATTGTTATTCTTGCTGGTG
>CAZCWL010000002.1:0-43732 GCA_964502435.1 Candidatus Woesearchaeota archaeon
AAAAGGTCATGGTGCTAGTGTATCAAATGTTCGTAGACACCTACGCAGGTTAGTCAAGATAGGATTAATAAAAAAATACTACATTCATGAGCCATTATACTTATCAGTCTCAGAGTATTTAACCAAAGAGTTGGTGGCGTGTAAAATTCGGTTGAAGAAGTGTGCGGAGATAATAGATTCACTTCTTTCTGATAATGGCTAGAGCTTTTCTTAGATACTCAGCCAGCTCTTTTCCATCCTTTGTCAGCTTGACGAGTTTTAATCTACCTTGCTTTTTAAACTCGACTAAGCCAGCCTCCATGAGTTTTTGGAGTGTTTTTACAGTATGAGAATAAGTACAGTCAACTTCCTTTGCGATAATGGATACATACTTGGCAGATTTTTTATCGTGGAGTAATCCCACTAACATCCTAACGGGTTTTGTCCTCAGGAGAATTCTTTCCAGACTTTTTTCCTTAGTAGCTCTCATGTGTGTTAGGATAGTTATATTCCTTTATATAGTTTTTGAGTTAGAAGCGCCTGGGGACGGATTCGAACCGTCGACCTGCCGGTTAACAGCCGGCCGCTCCACCACTAAGCTACCCAGGCATGAAATGCATTAAACGCTACGGTTTAAAAATTTTACTCAATGAAGTCTTTGTTTTTTATTTTCTTTGGTAGGTACTCTTTTGCCATGAACTCTAGTCCTTTTCCAACAAGTGCATCTTGTTCTATTTTGTATTTAAATTTAATGAGGTTGTCTATCTCTTTTTGCCACTCTTTTGATTGGAACCATGGGTAAGTTTTCAATTCCTTTGCTCTTTTTATATCCCACTCACTCTGTCTTTCCCAGTAATTTCTTCCTATACCAAACTCTTTTATGTCCTTTGTCATGAATCCAATAAATTTAGCTGTTGGAACTGCTGACTTCTCCGAGAAGAAAGCCAGATTCATTGATCCATACTTGTAAACAGAGTATATGTAGTAACCTGCTGCATCTAAGTCTGTGAATATGTATATCGGTAGTTTAAGTTCTGTAGCGAATCTGCTTAACAGTCTTCTCTCTGCTCTTGCTGCTTGACCTTTTCCTGTCATGAGAATGCAATTATTCTCCTTCCAGAACCTATACTCATTGAGAAGGTTCCAAGTTGCAAACTTCTCAACGACCAGAACATACTTTGCCTTTACACGCTTGAATTTAAACACGTCTGGCTCTACTTTTGCTGGTATTGCTCCACCAGCAGCTCCCATTTTGGAATAGTCAAGTACATCTCCTGTTGTTGTGTCCTCGACTTGTATGTCACCTGCTAGTACACCGTTTGGTGTTGGGATTAGGTTTAATTTCTCTCTTAATGCATCTAGTACAACCTCTAGATCTTCAATAACTGAGTCTGTCTCCTTTTGATTGTCAACTGCACTTTCTTTGAGTCCTGGTATCTCATGCCTATTTAGGTAGAACATCTGTCTGGTGCTTATTGTTTTATTCTCTATCAACAGTTTTTTTATCTTCTCAGCTACAAGAAGCGTTTGCATGAAGCTTCTTGCTGTTGCTGAGTTTAAGAAGTATCTATCTAACTTTTTGTCTCCTAACAGTATCATCTTCTTTTGTTCGTCATACCATACGTTTGACCTGTTACGTATAGGCACTCTTATGCTAGGATTCTTCATCTCTTCAAGAGCGTCTATTATATCCCTTCCAAGTTTTTCTAGTTTTTTTATTATGATCTCCCTTTCTTTCATTTATTCCACCTTTGCTTTATACTTTGATTCTATCAATTTTTTAATAGCTTTTATTATTTTTTCTTGCGGTACCCCTGTTAAGTTTGATAATGCATACGCAACCTCTTCTCCATACGCTACAAATCTAGCTGCTCTTTCCTTTTTCATGATCTCTCTATGTTTACCGCTTAGATACCTTTTAAGTCCTCTTGCAGCGTCTTGCAGCGCAAGCTTTATTTCCTTTATTATTACAGGGTAGTTGGCTATTGCTGATTTGCCCTCTGATGTGTATGGTACCCACACACTTGCAAGGTGAACTAGTACAACTAGTGGTGCTTGGGGCAGTCCGCTTTGTGACTCCTGAATGTTATACCTTTTCCACCCAACCTGGTTTACAGCTTTTACTATAGCTCCTGATGATTGATCGTACTGAAGGGGTATCTTGTTTGCATATCTCAAAAGTTGGAATTGTTTTATCTCTCCTCCATATGCTAACCCTACTTCTACTTGGAATGGTATTCCCCTGTAGACTGTTGGAGGCCTTGTGAGTGTGATAGCGAATTCAGCGCCAGTGTCCTTCCTTAAACTTTTTTCCAGTAACTCTGCACCAATTGGTGATAAGCAGTTTGTGGGGGGTTTTAACAATTTCTCTCTTTGCAGGGCTTTTAGTATTCTCTCCGCTTCATCTCTTGTTATGTCTGATGGTCTTTTATTGTCTATACCAGCTTTTTCTAAAACCCTTTTAGCAACTGCTTCACTCACTCTTGAAAGTTCTTTGCTCAGGAACTCTTGAACACTCCTTCTCTTTGTGTACTTGAGCATTTTTATAAGCATTCCTAACTCAAGACCGTAGGGGTGGGGTTTTATCTCCATTGGTTCCTTTGGAAAAACGTCTGTTGTCCTCTTAAATACAAACTTGTTACTACTTGGGTCAATGAAGGTTATTGTTGCGTGAGGATTCACTATGGCTGTTCTTCTTATATACTCGTAAACAGATTTTTCACCTTTAGATAAATAAATCCCTTCTAGTTCTATTTCTATCTGTGTTCCGTGCTCATTGCTAAACTCAACTTCTTTCGTGCTTATGATCTCTGGCTTGTTTTTTGACGTGTCAATCATAACCTCAACACGATACGCCTTTTTTCCTTTGATCTTTGAGGTTATCACTGCAGGTCTCCCTGTTGTTATCTGGCCGTAAAGAACTGCGGCTGTTATACCAATGCCTTGTTGTCCTCTTGATTGTTTTAACCTATGAAATTTGCTTCCGTATAATAACTTTCCGAATATATTTGGTATGTTCTCTTTAGATATGCCTGGGCCATTGTCCCTAACTGTTACCCTGTATTTAGATGAGTTCAGTTTGGTATCATATATTTTATTATCCACGTAAACAGACATCCTTTCATTGTTTGTTACTATCTTTATTTTATGCCCATCGACTTCAAAGTTATGTCCAGCATACTTACTTCTGAAGCTTGCTCTCATTCCCTCAAATATTATGCTGTAGTTATCTCCCCTCTTTACGACTTCACCCACTGCAATGTTGTTTTTTATGATGTGATAAACATCTTCTGTTTTTTCAACCTTTACTAATATGTCTGGAGTGGGTGCCTTTCCTTTTGATATGTAGTAGTATTCTTCACACGCGTCAAGTGCATTGTCAACTGCCTCTTTTACCGTAGTAAGCAGTGCTTTTATTCTAGAATCAAATCCGAGGAGGTGTCTATTTTTTTCAAAGAATTCTGATATAGATATCTCTCTTAAGTTCTTTGCAAGATCATCAACCGTGCTCATCTTTCTTTAACCTCCTATCTAAGTACTTGTATACAGTCCCATGCTGTGCACCTCTGAGAAGCATGTCCACAGCACTTTTTGCACTTCCTATATCCTTTTCATCGCCTATTATACTTATAGTTTTCCCAAATACTTCGATGTCACACTTAGTTTTCTCTTCTATTTTCCTTCTACTCTTTCCTTCTCTGCCTATAACTCTACCTCTTAATCGAATGAAATCATTATCTGTTGAGCCATAATCCCTTAATTCCACTATGTCTAACATTGTTGTGTCATTAAATAGTTTCACGGCCTTTTCTGGTGAGAACCCTCTCCCTATTGCTTTAACAACTTGCACTGCTTTGTAGAACAGGAATGGTTCTTCTCCTTGCACTGTTACAATGTTGTCTTTTATTCCGAGTTTAACCTTACCTCTTCTTTCTATCTCTCTCTTTGTTTCCCCTTTTTTTCCTATCAGTACAGCAACCCGTTGATGCGGTATTTTTATTGTTTGCTCCATTTTACATCACTTTCTACCTTAACACCTAACTTTTTGAAGTAGTTATTTATATTTGTTATGTCTCTTTCTAGCATGGTTCTAGCAAGCGGATGATCCAATGGCACTGCTTGTGAGACATCTATCACAACTGGTTTCCCGTTGTTTAGTATGTTAAACTCGTTTAGGTCTCCGTGCACTAGTCCTTTCTTTCTGTAAAGATCTTTAATAAAATTTATTATCGCATCGTACCACTCTTTTGGATTTTCTGGTGGTTTATCTTTTATACTTGGTGCTGGTACTCCATTATTGCCTATGAATTCCATTATTAGTACATTGTTTCTCTGTGCTATGGGTTTTGGAGTCATACCTAAGTCATACATCTCTAAAAGGTTTCTGTACTCTTTCTTGCACCAGTTAAGTATGATATCCCTTTTGCTTTGCTTTATGTTTTCAAATCTTCTATCACCTATAATGTACTTTCTCATCGTGTTAAACTCAGATGTGTTCATGAAGTATATCTTTATTGCTACCCACTCTTTATTTCTACCAGAGATGACGAGCCCTTCTTTACCAGAACTTACAGTTGACCATAGCGTGTCAAAGTAACCATCATTTGACAGCTTGTACAATGTTTTTAGCGTGTAGGTATCAAATACCAAGTTCTCTGTTTTGTCCTTCATAGATTGTTTAAGAATCCCTTACTTCTTAAATATTCTGTCTGGGTTTTGTTGTAGCGGTACACAATGTCTCCTCTTTCATCACCTTGCAAATCCCATTTTTTAACGAGTACAACATTACCTTGTTTTATCCACAACCTTCGTCTTAACTTTCCTGGAACACGACATATCCTTTCCTTTCCATCTGAGCATTTAACCTTGAATCTAGCTCCACCTAACAATTGATCTACTACTCCAAATAGTTCTCCTTCTCTTGGCATTCTAACTCTTATTGGTTCGTCCATACTTTCACCATCTGTGCATGTGGTTCATTTTCTATGTATGTAATACTGTTTCTGTCTATAAAATTGTTTTGTATCAGAAACTCCACAGTTTCTTTTCCGATTGCGTTTATTATTGTTGCACTTTTTAGTGTAGCTAGCACTTCTTCTGCTGATGTCTTCTTTCCATTGTAAAATCTTCCCACTTTGAATGTTCCTAACTTCTTTCCGAGAAGTTTATCATCGCATAGAGCTACGATTATCTCTCCGTTGACTTCATGAATTTTCATGATCATTTAATGCTCACCACCGGTGTTCTTGCTCCGCATGCTAGACATCTCTTAAACGTTATTCTCCCTTCTTTTTCCAACACCGTGTCAGCGTGCTTGCATTCTTTACACAACACATACTCTTCTACATACTGTTCAAGTTTGTGTTGTACTCTTTCTTTTTGTATTCTTGATAGAATCCTAACTTGATTTCCCTTCTCCTCTAATGGTGCTGCCAACTCTCGTGTTAAGAACTTTATAATATGCTTTGGGTCTCGGTTTAAGTACTTTGCAACATTGTAGAAGTTTTTGAGTATGGTTACCCTGCCTTGGTAACTTATATCAAACTTAGGCATGGAAAACCTTTCAACCGTAACTTTAACTAGCTTAGCATCCTTCCTTGCCATGTCTAATAATTTTTTATAGTCATAATCCATCAAATCACCTTGTAAACACCTTTCTCTGGCTCGTATATCTCACCGTTAACCATCAATTCGTTTATTATATCCTTTACATTTACGTCTTTAAAAACCTTCTCAAGCTCTTCTAACTTTACACCATTACTACTTTTTATAGTGTTTAGTATCTCCTTTCTGTAATCTTTTTTCTTACTCATGTGCATTTTGTCCTTGTTCTTTAGGTAGTTAATCTTGTGTAGCATCTCGCTATGGAAGTCTACCTTTCTGACAATGTCTGCTGCAATGTGTAGTTCGTTATTAAAGTATCCGATTCTTCCGAGTATGTTCACAATATCCCCTTCAGATATGTGTTTTATTTGATTTACTGTGTCTTTGAAGAATTTTGCTCTTATGGTTTCTGTGCTGTCATCTATGACCAGCACACCATAGTTCTCATACTCATTTTTTCTTACTACTACACCTGTTATGTCCACACGTTCTACAGGAGTGTTATTTATTATGATCTTTGGCCTCTCATCTGTATTTAACTCCCCATTTATTATTTCTTTTATCACCAGTCTGTAGGATACGGGCCTATTTGTAAACATCTAATCACCTAAAATGATTTCTTTATGTAACCTGGTTTAGGTTCATATATCTCCCCTACTCTTGCTAGCTCATTTAGGATTTTCTCTGTGTCCTTTGGATCAACTCCCATTTCTTGTGCTGTTTCTATTATCATTCTTACAGACACCCCGTCCTTGTATGTGGCTGTTAGAGAGTTTATCACGTCTCTTACCTTGTACGTCTTGCTTCTTTTTTCTGCGGAATGACCTGTTACTCTGTCAATGTCAAACTCTCCAGTCTCATCCATTGCTACTTCTTTTAATGATTCACTTAGTAGTCTTATTGCTCTTTCTGCGTCTTCAGCTGTTACCTCTTCGCTTAATCTTATTCTGGCGCTTGCTTCAGCCATTCTTATAAGTGCTTCTAACTGTCTTGGAGATATGGGGATCTTTCTTATCTCTTCTTCTACATTTACTCGTCTGTTCCTTAACTTTACAAAGTACTCAACTATCTTGTCCTCTGCTGCCTTTGTAAGTTTTGGTTGAACATGAGTTTTGGCATAGGCTATGTACTTTCTAAGTGTGTCTTTGTCTATTGCAGGCTCTACTGCTTCAGGGTTCTCATGTATACTGAGTACATACCTTGCTAACTTTTCATCTGATGTCTTGCTTGGAACATCTCTTATTGTGTATATCAAGTCAAATCTGTTTATTAGTGGGGGTGGTAGGTCTATCTGGTCAGCGAGTGGTTCTCTTGGATCAAATCTTCCTAGTCTTGGATTTGCAGCGGCCAAGACTGTTGTTTCACACCTTAGAGTAGCATGAACATTAGCTTTTGCAATAGAGATGGTTTGTTGTTCCATTGCTTCGTGCATAGCAACAGTGTCATGTTTTTCCATTTTGTCGATCTCATCAACACATACTATTCCTTTATTTGTTAATGGTAATGCACCAGCTTCTAGTATCCATCCTCCACCAGCAAAATCATCTTTTGTTACAGTGGCTGTTAGTCCTGCACCTGATGCACCTTTACCTGATACGTATCTTGCTTTTGGAGCAATGTTTGATACGTACCTTAACAGTTGTGATTTTGCTGTTCCTGGATCTCCGACCAACAGGATGTGAATATCCCCTCTTGTCCATGTGCCGTCTGGTCTTTTCTTTCTTACGCCTCCAAAGAGTTGTAGCACGATCGATTCTTTTATTTCATCGTATCCGTATATTGTTGGAGCAACAGAGTTTATCAGCTTCGTGTTTAAGTCTTTATCCTTTGAGAGCTCTCTTATCTTCTTTTCATCCTCTTTTGTGATCTCTATCTCCTCAAACTCTCTTTCTATTGGAGTGACGTTGTTTGCTTCTATGAAGAGATCAAATCTAGTAGATTCTCCGCCACGCACGTATGTAGGCGTTTCTTTTACTACGCCTACTAATTCTATTTTTGAACCAGGAGTTATGCTTTTTTGCATTTTTGGATGGACTAGATCCTCCTTGAGGAATGCATCAATCCTTTTAGGCTGCTCACCACCCTCTAGTGCTTCTGGACTCTCTTCAATTGTGATTTTCTGCGTGTCAACAAATTCCTTTTTGACGATTTTAAATCTGCCTCTCTTACCACACGATGGACACAGTTCTGGTTTTTTCAGTTTTACATCGTCTTGTGGCACATCTATTAGTGTTCCACACGACGGGCACTGAAACGTTCCAACTACTAATGTTGGTCTAACATCTGTTGCCATTCTTATTATCCCAGATATAACTATCAGTTTCCCGATGTGATTACTCCTTATGTTGCTGATCTTAACCTTGCTTGTCTCTGGCAGGTTTGTGAATCTGACTTTTGGTGGTTGGCCTTCTTCTAGTATCTCTGTCTCTTCAACAGCTGCATTAAATCCTTCTATCACTCTTTCTGCATCGTCTAGAAGCAGCTCTGCTAGCTCTGGATCAAACTTGTCTAGCTTTTCAAAGTCAATAACGAGGGAGAACTTCTCATCAGACATAGCTACCTCTGATAATTCCTTTAAGTAATTCTGTTCTATGAACTCTACAGCTCTTCTAATTATCTCTTCCTTTTCCAACCCAACACCCCCATTTTCCGTGGTACTGCTGATTTATGTTGTTTTCTATTGCAGCTTTTCCAACTTTTTTTTCAGCTCGCGTACTGCCTTCTTGATCTGTGACTCCTTTTTTCCACCTGTACACACTATCTTCCCTGTGCCAAACAGAAGGAATGTTATTGTTGAATTTGGAACATGGTAAACCATGCCTGGAAACTGCTCTGGTTCGTACTCTGCGGTCTCTAGCTTAAATGCCAGTTTGTTAAGATTCAATTTCATTCCTAGACTTCCTGACGCTACCATGTTTTCTACTCTCCATGTTGGCCTCTTCGTAATTTTTATTCCTATCTTTTTTAATTCCTTTACTACCATGTTAACTGCTTTTTGTACCTCGTCTTCACTTTTTGTACCCGTTAACACTATGTTCCCGGATGCAAAGATTAACGCTGTTACTCTCTCACCTTTCTTCTCATTAAGTCTTAGTACTAATCCAGGAAACTGCTCTGGATTGTACTCTGTGTTTGGTAATCTCCTTGCCGCTTTCTCCAGAGGTATTTCTTTGTGTAAAGAAGCGCTTATTACAATGTTTTCTATTTTAGTGCTTGCCATCGACAACCCCCACCTTTACAATTTTATCTCTTATTTTGTATTCTTTCATGTCTTTTACATTCGCTATTATGATCTCAGAGTTTGTTCTCTTTTCGATCATGGACTTAAACTTTCTTACAACAGTGTTTACGTCTGATTGTATTCCAACTGTAATATGCTCATCTTTTCTTAATCCTTTTTCTTTTCTAAGGTCCTGTATCCTTCTTACAATCTCTCTAGCATAACCTTCATTTAGTAAATTATCATTTAGTTCTGTGTTTAGTAGTAGTGTGTAATCTTTTGTGCTTAGTGATAACCAACCTTTTGGAGCCTTGCTTTCTATTATTATATCACTTTTATTTATTACAAACTCATTTCCTTCCTCATTGATCCTTATCTCTCCTTTCTCGATTTCTCTTATTATTGACTCAGGGCTTATTTCTATTATCTTTCTTGCAACGATTGGGAATTTCTCACCGAATTTTTTGCCTGCTATCTTATAGTCTAACTTAACTTCTTTTGTTACAAAGTCTGGCTCTTCTTCAGACAGTACAACTGATTTTACATTAGTTTGTTCTGCTACGATGTCAGCGAGCTCGCTGACAGCAGATTTTATGTGTTTATTAGTTGTTATGATCATGACTTGAGGCATAGGCCATCTTAAGTTGTAATCTGTTTTTTCTCTTAAGGATAGTATGTCCTGAATAAGCTTTCTAGCCACGGTCATGTTCTCCTCGAGTTCTGTATCTATTTCCTCTGGTTTTACCCAGTCTAACATGTGTACACTCAGCTTCTTTTCTCCAATACATTTCTTTAGTAGTTGATAACTTGACTCTGAAGTTATTGGAAGGAATGGAGACATCAGAACTAATGCCTTTTTAATTACGTAATCAAGTATGGATAGTACTTCTTGTTTTTCGTTTTTGTCTCCAATGTAGAGTCTGTCTTTAATAAGTTTCATGTAGAACCTACTGAGGTCCTCAACAAGGAAGTTTATTATCTCCCTACCTGCTTTTGATAGGAGATAATTCTCCATGTAATTTGTCATTTTGTCTGCCACATTGTTTATTCTTGACATAATCCATTTATCTTCTGGCCTTCTTGGCTTTGGTTTCTTATGCTTATAGTTTTCTATTTCCATGTTCTCAGCTATGAACTTTACAGCATTCTTTATTATTGTTAATAGTCTATGAGCATTTCTTATTTCCTTGTCAACGAACTTTATGTCTTCACCTGGTGACTCTTTTATGATGTAATACATTCTTAACGTGTCTGCTGAGTACTTGTTTATTATCTCTTCAGGAGGTATTCCATTGCCTGAGCTTTTACTCATGCCTCTCCCTTTCTCATCAAGTGTAAATCCATGTGAGTAGACAGTGTCATAAGCTCTTTTTCCATGCGTTATGACAGATAAAGCCATTAGTGAGTAGAACCAACCTCTTATCTGATCTTTTCCTTCTATAATTATATCATAAGGTAGTTTGTACTGTTTGTTTGTAGCCCATGGAGCTACACCTGAGTCTATCCAAACATCCAGTACGTCTGGGATCCTTGTCATTAATTTTCCGCACTTTTCACACTTGACCTTTATTTTGTCTATCTCTGGCTTGTGCGGTTCTATGCGTTTTTTTGTCGCTTTTTTTAGTTCATTTATACTTCCAAATACTTTTACGTTTCCACATTCACAAGTCCAGATAGGTAAAGGAGTTCCCCAATACCTTTGTCTTGATATACACCAATCCTCTATGTTCTGCAACCAGTTTTTGAACCACACTTTTGTTGTACTTGGTATCCACTTGACCTTTTCATTCTCTTTTAACATCTCTTCTTTGTACTTTTTTACTTTGAGGAACCATTGTTCAGTTGCTCTGAATATTATTGGAGACTTGCACCGTTCACAGAACGGATAATCATGTTTAACAGGATTTTCCATTAGTAGGGCATTGTGTTTCTTTAGGTCAGATATAATTAGATTCTCTGTTTCTTCTGATTTTGTGTACATGCCTGTGTACTTTCCGGCATCTATTTCGTATCTCCCATCTGCTGATATTGGTGAAAAGATAGGTAGTTTTTCCTTTTTTCCTACTGTGAAGTCTTCTGGCCCACATCCAGGCGCGCAGTGGACTAAACCTGTTCCTGCGTCCAGAGACACATACTCTTTAGAGAGTACTATTCTATGAGCGTTTTTGAATTCTGTTTGCTTTGGAACCTCTTCTAATAGAGGGAATATGTACTCTTTACCTTCTAGTTCTTTTCCTGTGAATTTTTCCACAATTTCAAATGACTTCCCAACCAAACCCATTACTGCTCCAACCAAACCTTCAGCAATTATGTAATACTCATCTCCTACCTTTGCCTTTACATACGTTAGATCTGGATTTACCATTATTGCTTCGTTTAGTGGTATGGTCCACGGTGTTGTTGTCCATACTATGTAGTATGTGTTAGGATCCTCTTTTGATCTCATCTTCACGAATATTGAATTTTCTTCTATTTCTTTGTAGAATATGTTACTCTTAGCCAGTGCTGTACCACAGACAGGGCACCATTCTATAACCTTTAAGTCCTTGTATAGTAATTTTTTATCATAAACATTTTTTACCATCCACCATACTCCATCTATGTACTCATCTGAGAATGTGTAGTATGGGTTTTCCCAGTCCATCCATACTCCAAGTCTTTTGAAGTCCTCTGTCATTGATTTTATGTTCTCTTTTGCTAATTTTTTACACTCAGAGATGAATTTCTCTGCTCCGTATTCTTCTATTTCTCTTTTGTTTTTGATACCTAACTTCTTTTCAGTTGCTTTTTCTATTGGTAGCCCATGCGTGTCAAATCCAGGGCGATCGTTTACGTTGAAGCCATTCATTCTTTTGTACCTTAGAACTATGTCTTTGAATGTCCTATTCCAGGCATGCCCTAGGTGTATTTTACCATTGGCGTATGGAGGACCATCTAAGAATGTGAACTGTTTCTTATTTTTTAACGAATTTTTCACTTTTTTGTATACTTTTTTCTTGTCCCAGAACTCTAAAACTTGTTCTTCAGATAGCATAATCCCTTTATAAAGGGTCTATTTATAAATGTTTTGGTTTAATTCGTTCATAAAGGATAAAAACATTGTTGTTTTTGGTTTGGTATGGATATTGAGTCTAGGCTTAGGAGTTTTAAACGTAGTGATCCAGTACTTGAATTCGTTTTTTGCTTACTTACTCCGCAATCTAAAGCAAAAGTATGTTGGAATGCTGTACTAGCATTAAAAAAACATAATCTCATATACAAGGGTTCTGCGTCACAGGTTGTTAGATACTTATCTGGTGTAAGGTTTAAGCATAGAAAAGCTAAATATATTGTAGAGGCTAGGAAACATTTTGATTACGTTAAGAACATACGACGCAAGGATCCTTTTATTGCAAGGGAATGGCTTGTAAAACATGTTAAGGGCATGGGATACAAGGAGGCTAGTCACTTCCTAAGGAATGTTGGATTTAAGGGATTAGCCATACTTGATAGGCATATCCTCAACACTCTTGTTGAGTTAGGTGTTATTAGTGAGATACCTAGTTTAACAAGAAAGAATTATTTGCTTATAGAACAGAAGTTTAAAGACTATGCGAAGAAGAACAACACAACAATTGATTATTTGGATCTCTTGTTCTGGAGCAGAAAGACTGGTTATGTGTTCAAGTAGAATCGAAACATTAATAATCTACGCATGCAAATAACAACGCATGGAAGTGTGGACTGAGAAATACAGGCCAAAAAAGTTAAGTGAGGTTATTGGCCAGAAGCATGTTACTTCAGTTTTAAAGAAATTTGTTAAAGAGGGAACTATACCTCATTTGCTTTTCTCTGGTCCTGCAGGGGTTGGTAAGACAACCTGTGCTTTAGCATTGGCGCATGAGTTATTTGGAAAGAACTGGAAACAGAACTTTCTCGAGCTAAACGCATCTGATGATAGAGGCATAGACACGATACGAAGCAAGGTTAAGGATTTTGCCAGGACAAGGCCTATTGGTGCAGGGTTTAAGATTATCCTGTTAGATGAGGCTGATGCTTTAACCAGAGATGCTCAGCAAGCTTTGAGAAGGACCATGGAAAACTATTCTGAGACGTGTAGGTTTATTCTGGACTGCAACTACGTTTCAAAGATTATTGACCCTATTCAGTCCAGATGTGCTATACTGAGGTTTAAGCCATTAGAAAAGGAAGATGTGGTTGAGTATTTGCGTGAGATAGCAAAGAAGGAGAAGTTAAAGGTAGAAAAGAATGCCTTAGAAGCTATATACGATGTTACAAAAGGAGATATGCGTAGGGCTATTAATATCCTACAAGCATGCTCTGTTGATAAAGAAGTTACTATAAAGAGAGTTTACAGTTTGGCAGCCCTTGTTGATCCTAAGGAATTAGAGAAAGTTATAAAGGACGCTCTTGGTTTTAAAATTGTTCAAGCTAGGGATCGGTTATTTGACTTGATGGTTAAACATGGTCTATCTGGTTTTGATGTGGTTAAGCAGATGGTTCAAGTGATATGGAACATGGAGATAGATGATGTTAAAAAGGTGAGTATGATTGATGCTGTTGGAGAGTTTGAGTTTAGAATGGTTGAAGGCTCTGATGAATATCTCCAGCTTGAAGCATTACTTGCAAGGTTTGCTAAGATAGGTGGGGAGTGATGCTCCTTCTTAAGTACAGGCCAAGAACAGTGAAGGACATAGTTGGTCAACAGTCTGCTGTTAGTAAGTTAGTGTTTGCAGTGAGGCATCATAAGCCAGGTAAAGGAATATTCCTTTACGGCCCTACTGGTGTGGGGAAGACTTCTAGTGTTTATGCCCTTGCTAATGACTTAGGTTATGAGGTTGTTAACATGGATGCTTCGGACTTGAGAAGTGCTGATCAGATAAATAAGATTATTGGATCTTCGTCTAGACAGGCTAGTCTTTTTGGGAAAGGGAAGATATTACTCATAGACGAGTTGGAAGGCTTCTCTAGGAATGATAGAGGTGGAATAAGTGCTGTTGTTAAGGTTATTAAGCAGTCCAGATTTCCTGTTGTGGTTATAGCGAATGATGTGTGGAATAGGAAGTTTTATCCTCTTAAGCAAGTTTGCACTACTATCGAGTTTAGGAGATTGAACAAATTAACAGTGAAGGCTTTTCTATCACGAGTTGTTAAACGTGAGAGGTTAAATGTTAGTGCTGAGCAGATAGAAAAGATTTCAGAGTCGTGCAATGGTGATTTAAGGGCTGCACTTCTTGATTTGGATTTAATTGCTAGAGGTTACAAGGAGGACATTATCAGATTAACAGAGCGTTCTGTCTTTGATGCATTGAAGAATGTCTTCCGTGCTGAGAATCCTTTTGATGCTAAAGTAGCGTTTGATCGCATATCTTTAGATTACTCTCAGATGTTATTGTGGGTTGGAGACAATGTTCCTATTGAGTATAGTGACATAGAAGAGGTTAGTACTGCAATGAACTTTGTCTCAAGGGCTGATGTGTTCTTAGGAAGGGTTGTGAGGCGTCAGTATTGGAGGTTTTTGGACTATGTTTATCTTTTAGGTCTGGTTGGGGTTGCTGCGTCTAGAGCTAGAGTGCATAAAGGTTTTAGAAGGTATGTAAGACCAGTTAAACTAGTTAAGCTTGGGTCTACTAGATTTAGTAGAGCTGCTGATAAGGAGATTGCTGAGAGGTTTGCTAAGTTCTGCCATACATCTGTTAGGCATGCTATGTCTTATGTTTATATGTATAATCATATAAAATCCAAGAGTAAGAAGAAGGCTGAGGAGCTACTAAGGAACATCTCCTGATACGTAGTAGTTTGCTGAGGCAAGTGTGAATTTTGCTTTTGGAGTTCTGTATGATATGTCTGGATCTATGGCTAAGTTCCAATCATCTCCTACGTAGAGCCATACTGGTCCAGAACCATTATAGTACATGTAATACTTTGATAGTTCGTATTCGTTGAGATTGTGCGTTCTTGATATCATTTCTGCTACATACTTTTCGTTTCTTTTTCCTGCATAGGTATAGTCATAGTCTGACCATAGCTGTGTTTTGTTTAGTGTCCATGTTTTTATTCGGATTGGGAAGATGCTTATTAATCCTTCTGATTCGTTTTCTGCTGTTCCATGGCCTTTCCAGTACGTTTCACTGTAACCTTCGCATTCTACTTTCCATAATGGCCCAAATTTTGTTACGTTGTTTGGCTCGATTTTTATTACTGGAGAATAAGCGTAGACAGTTATGTTGTAATAAGCAGGGCCTGCTGTTGCGTTTATTACTGCTTTTAGTGTGTGGTTTTCTATCACTGTTACGTTATCAAACTGGTAGTACTGTGTTCCATTTGGTATCTCTGTTAACCACCACCATCCTATGTCGAATCCAAATATGCTTAGTAAAGAGTACCAGTTGTGGTTACATCCTGTTGGGGAGAAGTAAGGCAAGTCATCTCCTTCACCAAGATACCATGTGTAGTATGAGTTTGTTATGTTTCTTGCTGTTGTGTTAACGTAGAGGTCTGTTTCAAGTGTTTTGTTTGTGGTGGTGTTAACATTGAAGTAAAGGTACAGAGTTGCTGTTTCTTTTCCAGCGATTGTGTCTATGAATAGTATCTCAGACTTGTTCCCATATTGATTTAGCACTTCTACAGGTATGTTGTATCCTTTGTACAATAGGACAGTTGAGTTTGGATCTACATACGTATCTGTTGTGACATTTACTTCAACTGGCCACAAGTAAACAAACTCCGTGTTTCTTAGGATCAGTTTTGTTCTGTACTGTCTGGCAGGTATGTTTCCTAGGTACTTTTCTTCGTAGCTTAATTCTGCGGTTGGGTCGTCATTTGCTACTATAACATTGTACACTCCACTCATGTTTCTTAGTACTCCATTGTATAGTTCTCTTACCTCTTCATCTGTTAAGCTTCTATTGAAGATGTAAACTTCGTCTATCTCTCCGTCAAATGGACGCGAGGATGGGTTAGCGTCTCCGATGCGTAGAGCTGTTGTTGTATCCTGTATCCCATTCCACACTTTTGTATGTTCTGTAATCATTACTCCATTTTTGTAAATTTTTAACTTGTTGCCTGATGTGTCTATTACCACAGCGAAGTTGTTCCACTCACTCTGATTTAAACTACCGCTTGGTGCTCCTATCCCATGTTGAGTTGACCCATCATATGTTAGTGTAGAAATTGTGTCTATGTTTCCTTGCCCTTCATCTGCAAATCCTCCAACTTCTTCATCTCTCCATATTATTAATGGTTGACTGGTACCATGAGAGCCTTTTGTTATGATGTCTAAATCCTTAGTGAGGTTGTTTACATTTATCCAAAATACAAAAGATGCGTTTCCTAACTCAATGCTGTTTATGTCAGTTGTTTCTACATAGTTGTTGACTCCATTGAATCTTAGGGATTTTCCAAATACTCCCTCTGTCCAAGTTGCACCGTATATTGTCCCGTCATTTTGGTTTGGGCTGCTGTCGTGTAAGGTATCTCCCTCTCCTTCATCAAAACTCCATAGAGCAGCTATCCCTGTCACATTGAATAACTTAAACACTTGAGAACCGTTTGATTCTGAAGCGATGTTAGGATTGCCATTGGTGTATAGTTCTCTTACCTCTTCATCTGTTAGGCTTCTATTGAAGATGTAAACTTCGTCTATTGTGCCGTTAAATCTGTCATAGTTTCCATAGTAACTTTCACTGCTTATGTACACGTACCTATTTAATATTGGTGCTACATCGTATGATGAGGTTTCGTAGTAAAGTTCACCATTTACATAGATCTTGATGCTGTCATTGAACTTATGCACTACTACAACATGAGTCCATCTGTTGTTAAGGTTTAAGCTAGACGGCCCTGTTATGTATTTTCTTCCACCTGTTATGTCTGTGTATTCGTACCTTAGTGAGGAAAAGTCGTTTAGGTACAACATTGCAACTCCACTGGATTGAGAACCAGAGGTTGGACCAATCCTTATCAAACCATTGTCATCCCATATGCTGTCTGGGTAGAACCACACAGACAGTGTTAACCCATTGGTTATGTTTACTGGACCAGACTTTGCGTATCCAGATGATCCGTTAAAGTGTATACCATACTTTATCTTTCCGTATACAAATTCTCCTCCATAGTTTGTTGCATCATAGTTTCCTTCACTGTCCTCTGTGTTGTTATCAAATCTGTAGTGGATTATTGGATGCATTTCTGGTAAACTTCCATGGTAGATGTAGAATGTGTTTTCTCCTGCTGATAAGTTTGCCTTGAACCACACAATACTTTCTCCAGAAGAGTTCCACTTCTCTATCCAGTATGGCAATTCAGACTTTCCATAATAAAATCGTATGTCTGATCCATCTATCTTAGCGTGGTTGTAGTCAAAGTTTGTGTTGTTTAGTGTTAACTTTACTTGGTAATTATCCACGCTCTGAGCTGATCTAACATTTATTTTTGTGCGATAGTAAGTGTGGTAATAATACCAATCTTCTTGGTTGTTGAATTTTTCTACATTTATCTTCTGGCCATAGTCGTATGTTTCTATTCTGCAGTTTTTTTCTTCAGCAAATAATTTTACTGCTTTTTCTCTTGCTTTTATGTAGTCTGCTAACCATTCTATTCTGTATTCTTTTAGCAGATTGTGATCTGTGCCTGGTGTTATAGTGTAGTTTTTCTTTTCGTATATGCTATACCCCTCTTTGCTAAAATAGATGTAGTAATTGGTAGTACTGTCTGCTTTTATGTAGTCATTAAACTGAATTATCATTCTTCTGTTACTCATATCTTCCCATCCGTATGAGAAGGGTATCTCTTTTGTACCTTTGTACAATCTTATGGAGTTTATATCTGTGTTATCAGGTAGGTCTATGGTGTCTGTGACAAAACAGTTGTAACAGTCTTCTCCTTCATTTTCTTTTACAGTAAAGACTACTCTTGCTTCGTAGTCTGTTTGCCATGTAGGGTCATTATAAACACTTTCTAAGTACGATAACACAGACATCACGTTATCGTACTGGGACTCCTCTAGATCCAGATTTATGGTTAGTTCAGAAGGTATGCTCAAATAACCGATTATGGCTATTACTACAGCTACGAGAATTATTCCAGACACGATGAAAAATTGGCCTTTCATATTAATCTCCACGTGTACAAGTTTATCTCACACATTCCTTCATCTAGTGGAATAACTTTTGTAGCTAGTTTAGCATTTGGGGGAATTATTCTTGTCATGCTTGGGGATCTGCCCTCCTTCTCTTTATCTTCTGCTGGTGTCACGATCTCACCAGACATTAACGAACTATTGTAGCTGCTTTTGTACAATGTTCCAATGCTGTACACTAGCACAGCATTGTTTGTTCCACCAGGCACGTAGAATATAACATCTGCTCTCGTTGTTTTCTCAGGGTTTATCTTCTGGATTGTGACACTGTCTACGTCTCTGTGGATGTTCACATAGTTCGCTGTGTGGTTTGTATCATTTGATGCGTAGTAAATATCTATTGTGTATCCTTTATTAGCTATCATTGTTGTTTTTATTGTTAAGTCTACGTCTGTTTTGTTTCCATTCGTAGAATAACTTTCTAGGTCAACTGGTACTTTATCCCCGTCAACAAAAACAGTTATGGAGTTTATATCCACTGTTTTTCCTTCTTCTACCTCTAATGTTGCAGACAATCCAATACCACTGTCTATTATGTCATAACTTGATCTTGCAGTCATTCTTACTCTGTACCAGTCAAATATGACATTTCTACTTGCCATACCTTTGTCAGTTTTTACTAGTATTGAGTTTTTGTCTACATTGGATGGGAAGTTGTAAGCTAGCATGAACGTTTCTGTTCTATTTGTTATATTCTCTTGACTTCCCACACTCGCACTTATCCCTGCTTTACACAACTCCATTTGGTCCACATAAATGTGATCTCCACCATCCCCTAGATCTGTTGCGAATGTTATGGTGTCTAACGTGCTGTAACCAAGAGAGGATAGATTGTACGTGTAGAAGTACCATCCATCTTCAATTGATAGTACATTCTGTGCACTCTGGTATGTGTCACAATCACTACTGTTAGCTTTTGCTATTACTCTTTTGTCGAGAGATACACCGTTTGTCACGTATGCTACAATGCATGTGTCAGCTTTATCATCCTTTTTTAATTTCAGTTTAAGTATTGGATACTCTTCTATACTAACATTTAGTATGCTTGCGTTATGGTTTATACACACTTCTTGCGTTCCGTTTTTTGTGCCTGCTTTTAGGTGTTCTGGCTGGGCATCGTCTGTTTGCATCGAGTAACCCATACCTTTAACCACAAGGGATGGAGAGTTATCGCAGTCATCAAAGTAATCCCATTTGTTTCCATTGGTCCCGAAGATCTGCACGCATGAAGAGTGTGCAATCTCGAAATCATACTGTGGTTCTTCTGCTTCTGGATTATTATAGTACAGATAATACTCCTTTTCTTCATACGGGCTTAAGCTTGTGAAGAAGCTTATGTATGCACTGTTACATCCGTTGTTGTATGTGGTATTGAAAACATGTATTGGTACTAGTTCTCCCTTTCTGACTAGTCTTAGCTCTTTTGTACAGTTAGTTGTGTTTTCTACTTCGACTTTAACAGTAACTACTTCATTGTCTCGTTCGTATCCTTGGTCTTCCCTCACGATAATTTTTTTCCTCTTTAGCCAATCTCCATACCATGCTTCTTCGTCAATTATTATTGGTACTTGGTATGTCATGGTAACTTTTGATCCCACATACTCTTCAGATAGTTCACTAGACATCATACTCTCAAGTGCTGCTAGGTCATAGTTGTTTGCAGCACTAGAGATAAAGTTTTCACTTACACTATCTAAGTATGACTTTCCAATGTCCATTTCTATCTTTGGTTTGTATTGTGAGTAGACATTTGTGTTCAGATAGACGAATATCCAACTTATTGCTACCACGAGCAGTACAACTTCTGTTACTCTTACAAACGCTTTCAAATCCACCACCAAGTTTCTATCTTCAGCAATAGTAAGTACTCACTGCTGTTGAATACTTCTTTTTTGTACACGTCTCTTGTGAAGGAGGTGGTTGAAGTACCATCTTCACCATATGAGTTCGTTAATGGAATGCAACCAACTTTAAAGTAATTGTACCCTGTAGCATTTGTTCTCATGCAGTTTGCACCTTTACATACGTTTAGTATGCTAACGTAGAAATCATGGGGTGAGTATGTGATTATCTTTGCGCTTGTGTTTGGGTAGATTGTTATGACCTTGTTTCCGTAACTGTCTGTGCTAATGTTTGTTATCAATGTGTAATTTCCTGTTGTTCTGTTGATGAAGGAGTACGCTACTCCTACCTCTGAAGGGATCTTTATCTTCACTTGCTCCTCATTTGTTGTGATATTTATTACATTGTTCTCTCTCCAGATATGGCCTTTGCATACGTCGTAGTCTGGCATGTGTAAACCCACTACTTTGTACGTTACTTTTACTGCCTCTACACCTTGCTCTTTGATGTAAGGTATCTTATCAAGATCAGTGTTTGCAATCTTTCTGAACAGTATGCTATTTCTGATGTATGAGACTGTTGAGCTCACTGTGCTTGTGAATGGATCAAACATTCCAATGAGCTTTATGACAATAATAGTTACCACAATAGCAAACAGAGCATACCCTACCATGAAGTCTATGTCTATTACCTGGCCTCTAGACGATAGTGATGCTGAACTTTGATTTCGCCGAATACGCATCATAGCTTACCTCCACATAGCATGTGTTGTCTCCTTTTGTTTTTGGAGCGTTGACATTGACCCTAAAGAACCCGTCTGCGTCTGTTTTTCCTGTTCCTTTGTTATTTTCACATATAACTGTTACGTCTGCACCTCCTAGTGGTTTACTCTCGATTGTAGCTTTACCTTGTACCTCTATTAACTGTCCTGGTACGTACCTTGTGTAGGTTAGAGGGGTTAAATCTATGTATATCTTCTCAGGGAATATGTAAACAGCGAATACCACCAGTGCTACTACTACAAGTATTAGGCTTGTTCTAAGGCCAGCTGTCACTTTTCCATCCGTTACTACTCCAGATAGAACTCCTGTTGCTATTGCTTGGATCACTGTAGCAGCAAAGAATAAGACTTTGTAGAACATTAAGTCCACTGGTTGCGTTGCTCCTCCTGTTAAAGCTTGTGTGTTTACACTTGTGATTGGTATCATGATGTTATACAGTGCAATTATTATTGCTATGAATACAAAGAATATGATATATATGACAAGTGTCTGCTCTTTCATTGCTGATCTTCTCTCTCTTTCCATATTCAGGATAGATCTAGCTGCTTCAGCTATGTAATCAAGTGTTTCGTCTAGTTTACCTCCAGATCTATACGCGTCAGTAACTATAGCTATCATTCGAGTTAGGTGAACAGAATCAGAGTACTTATTTTTTAAGTCATTCATCACCTCTATAAACGGAACACCCCAGGATATTTTTATAGCCATTTTCTTTATTTCTTCACTTAAAGGCCCGTAATTTGCTTTGCTTGCTAGCTTTATTGCTCCTGTTAGTGGCATTCCTGCTCTTATTGACTCAGACAGGTCATTTAGGAAGTTTGGAAACGCTTTTTCGATTTCATTCAGTAACCTTAATCTCATGTATTTGATAATGGAGTATGGTCCAATAGAAATTATTATAGCTATCACAGCACCGATTGCCAAGTCTGTTATGTTATTGTAGGAAATTAGAAAGTATGCGTACACAATTATGCCTATTATAATACTACTTATCAGTACAAGTGTTTGTTTTCTCATTTAACCACCTGTTGGCGACGCTGCTTTTATCATCACCACAAAAGCAGCTGTTAACACAGGTAAGCCAACAAATATGAGGAATGTTTGTAATTGTGTTACCCACGCTCCCCCCATGCCAAAGATTCCCATGATTGATGACATGACTAGAGCAAATATCGTGCCAACTATGACTACTGTTATGTAAATCTCAAGGTAGACACTTAATGAGTCTGTGAATGATTTTATCCTATTTTTGTAGTTTTCCAGGGCAGCATTGGCTTTCTCTGTTATGTACTTTCCAAGATCCCCACCCGTTGTTATGGTTGATCGCATACCAACTAGTAATTCTCTGAACTCATCTGAAGGGATTTTTGCTGCTTCTACTTCTATTGCTTCAACTGTTTCTAAATTCAGTATGTGTATGTCATCAACTATGCGTTGACATATCTTTGCAATCTCTTTGAAATCCTTAAACTTTGCAATGGTTTCGAATATTCTGTAAGGTGGCAATCCTATGCTTGCCATAGCTGCCATGTAGATAGCTACATAGTACAGTGAGTTTTCAATGTTCTTTTTAATGGCACTTGCGTTCTGTTTTGGCCAGAGGTACAGCACAAAGAATGCTATACCTGCTACCACTACTGAGACAAGTAGTGCAATTGCTATCCCAAGCATGCCAATTAGTGAGTAGAACAGTATGGACATCACGATAGAGAACATTAGGAATACTAATCCAGAGATAAGTATCATCATTGCAACGTACTCTTCTAAGCTGTATGGTAAGTGTGACTTTTTTAGAGGGTCTTCTATCTCCTTGAAGTACTTTACTTTATCTTTTATTACGTTCCTTAGCAGCCTGTAAGAGTACTCTCCAAAGTTCATGCTACACCACGTTTCATGTAGAAGTAAGGATTTGTGTAGAATGATTGGATGTTGTAGGCTACCTGATCAAACTCCACTATCTTGTGTGTTGCCATCCAGTTGAGAAAATTAGCTCTGTTCATTAGATCATGCCTCAACTCTTCTATGTTATAGCCCATTGATTTTGCTAGTTTGTCAAGCATAACGCTCTTTTGGGCTATGAATCTGTCGTTTTTAGCGTCCCACACGTAGGATGTGTTTGTTATTATGTTATCTGTTTTGTAGTCGTACGCAACTATCTCTATGATCTCTCTGATTCTTCTTATAGTCTTACCTGCTCTTTTAACACGTGTTAGGAATACCACTATGTCAAGATTTTCCAGCATAGCTTTAGCTAGCTCTATTGGAGGGCTTGTTAGTCTGTTCACAAGGGCTGCAAAATTATCAGCATGCAGTGTTCCCATTGCAGGATGTCCTGTTGCTATGCCTTGGAACATAACATAAGCTTCTTTACCTCTGATCTCACCAACTATTAGGTAATCTGGTCTTTGCCTCATTGCTGCTTTTAGAAGATCGAACATGCTTACTTCTCCTTGTGCACTCTTTCCGAATCCAGGTCTTGCCACCTCTGGAATCCAGTTCACATGTGGTAGTCTAAGTTCTGCTGTGTCTTCTATTGATATGATCTTTGAGTTTGGAGGTATGAACATGGATAGAACATTTAGCATTGTTGTTTTACCTGTTGCTGTAGTACCTGCTACAAGTATTGATGAGCCATTCTCTATTGCTAGCCATAAGTAAGCAAGTATCTTTGCGTCTGCTGTGCCAAAGTACATTATGTGTATAGGTGTTATTGGTTTTGTAGTGAATTTTCTTATTGTGAAGTTTGATCCGTGTCTAGCAATGTCTGTTCCGTACGTTGCTTGGATTCTTGAACCATCAGGCAGTGCAGCGTCAAGTAACGGTTGTGAGACACTCAAAGCTTTTCCAGCTTTTTGTGCTAACCTGAGTACAAAGTTGTCTAGTTCCTCTCTGCTTCTGAACACGATGTTTGTCTCGATCTGTCCGTACAAAGGATTTCTATGGTAAACAAATACAGGTATGTTTACACCATCGCATGATATATCTTCGATGTTTACATCGTTCATTAACGGCTCGATCGGACCTAACCCTACAAAGTCTCTGTAGATGTAGTAGTATATCTTTAATTTTTGTGTTGGACTTAGTTTAACTTTTATGAGCTTTATTATCTCATTTACTTTCTTTGTGAGGTAGGCAAAGGCTTTGTTTTTGTTTCTTATCCTGTCAAATGGTATATCCACTTTTTCTTTCAACATCTTCTTTATCTCTTCTAGTATCTCTTTTTCTTGTTTACTTAGAACAGGCTCAATTACATCGTACTTAAGGGATCTTCGCCTTGGGTCCCAGTAGATGTGACCCATTGCTACAGGGATCCTTCTCTTCCTTATTGGAAGTTCTACAAGCGGGAATTGCTCGTTTGTGCGTTGTAGTTCTTTTATTACTCTGAGTTTTGGAGTTTCTATAGCCTCTACTCCAAGCTCAACTGCTTTGTATTGCGGTTTTATTCTACTTTTTGCCTCGTACGTTGATACGTATCCAGGCGGTTGAGCAGGTGGTGTTGTGGCAGCTTCTACTGCTTTTGCTGCTAGATTAACAAAAAGATCTGGAGGAAGCTTAACAGATGGGATTTCAACGGATGGGGACTTTAATTCTATTGCAGGAGTTTTCATTTCTACTGTTGGTTGGACAAATTCTACTTTCTCTGCTTTTATTGGGTGGGAGACTGCCTTTTTTTCTATCTCTTTTATCTTCTCTTCTATCATCCTTTGTAGCTCTTTCCACTTTTCTTCATCTTCTTTTGATAGCTTTGGCTTGGTAGGTTTTTCTACTTTGGGCGGTGCTTGCTCTGCTTTTTGAGACGGTTTTGGTGCTTGTGGCTTGGTTTCAATTGCTTCTTCTTGTTTTGGTTTAGTTACTTGTTCTTCAAGCTTTGTTGTTTTTTGTTCTTTAGCTGGTTTGGACGTAGTTTCCTCTAGCTTTGGTTTTACCTTGTTTATTCTTTTTACAGCCGTTGTGAGGTTTAGCATCATTATCTTGTTTCTATTTCTATTTTTATATGGTTTATAACAGAGTCAGATGTTTCTTCTCTACCTAATGGAATGGCTTTTATCCTGTACTTTCCATCGGATACACTACATCTGTCTTTACATGTGATGTTTATGTAATAATCTTTTCCTGTTATATCATCTCTTAGGTGAGTGTGATATATCCTTATGAAATTATCACTTGCTTCTTGGGTTATTATAGCCTTTGCCACTATTATACTTTGATCATCTATACCTAGTATACCTTTGTCCCAGACGTAGTCTCCTCCTATATACACTAATCCATCTGTTGAGTATTCAACAACGTATTCTTTGTTATCTTTGTTTATCTTGTCATAAAGGCAAGCACAGTCAGATTGACATTGGATTGGAGATGACTCGTTTAAACATACGTAGATGTATCCTGGATCAACGTCTTGGGTGCAGTAAGATGTATTTGTGATGTTAAATACCCACACTGTGTACGTGTGTCCGTACATTGTTAGTGTGGCGTTTTGTGTGTTGTAAGTGTCTGGGCAGCCTTCCCCTAAGTCAAGGTTTGGTACATCAATTGTGTCGTTTGAGAATGTTTCTCTTTTAAATGGTAGTTTGTAGCCTTCTAGTGGGACCCATTCCACAGCAGATATGACAGGAACTGCTGTCATTGCTCTTATTTCTACTATTCCTTGCCCCCCTACAACGTCATCATTTTTTATAGACAGAGTTGTGTCTTTTAAGCTTATGTCAACTGTTTTTACTGTGCCTGACTCTGCTGCTGATAAGATTGTTTGGTCGATTGATTTTGCCTGTTCTATCAAGGTGTTTATTTTGCTTCTGTCAAAGCTTTTTTGTATTAAAGGTCGTCCCCATAGGTATGCAGCGAATACTATTATCAAGATTATGCCAACTAACAGTATTGTAGTTAGTATCTCCTGCTGGCCTTTCATAACTATAAGTAGAAATTCTGTGTATAAATAATTTTGGAAACAAAAAATAAAATCTTAACTTGCTGTGCAGGTTGCGGACTGCTCTCCTCCACCCGGAGCATTTACTCTTATTGAGTACGTGTGACTTGACTCCATACCACTTACCGTGAAGTATATCAGTTTTATGCCTCCTGTTTCGATGGTTCCAACTGCTGAAGCGTTTGTTGCTGTAGCGAGTGTTGTTCCGTTTGTGTACATCGCTGTTAGGACCCATGTCCCAGCACTTATTGCATCACCCTGATTCCTAACATAAAAGCTTATATTATTCGAACTTGAATCGCAGACGAGACCTGTTATTTGAAACTGTATGTTTGCTCCAGTACTTGTTATCCTTCCTGAAACTTGCTGCTGAATCCTACCTTGTGTGGAGGTAAACCACAAGTAAGCTGTTCCTGCAGCTGCTACTGTCATAAGTAGCAACAGAACAATTGCAATTATTGGCGTTATCCCTTTCATGATGATTCACCTATTTTATTCTTAGATTCAGAGCTATATAAATTTTTGGATAAGGAATTAAAAAACAAAAGAAGGCTTAGCTTGCTGTGCAGGTTGCGGACTGCTCTCCTCCACCCGGAGCATTTAGTCTTATGGTGTAGCTTTTAGTAGATTCTATCAGTGAGCCATTTATTTGTACTGTTGTTAGGTCTGATATATCTCCTGTTACTAGTGTTCCATCACCTTCACTAACGTTGAAAGTTCCTACATAAGTTGTGCTGTCAGTGGCAGAGTCGATTACTGTTATGATCCAGCTCGTGTTCGTTATACTATCTCCTTGGTTTCTTATGTAGAATGATATGTTGTCATTTGCGCTAGCATCTGCTGTACCAGTACATTGTAAACCTACTATCTGGAACTGTATGTTTGCTCCAGTACTTGTTATCCTTCCTGAAACTTGCTGCTGAATCCTACCTTGTGTGGAGGTAAACCACAAGTAAGCTGTTCCTGCAGCTGCTACTGTCATAAGTAGCAACAGAACAATTGCAATTATTGGCGTTATCCCTTTCATGATGATTCACCTAAATTAATATTAAAAACAGTAGTATATAAAGTTTTTTAGAGGTTTAGAAACGACTCTTTGTTTTGGTGAAGAGCATTCCTCACTAGGTTTGTAGTGTCTGATGGTGGAACATAGTTATACTTGCTTGCTCTGATCTCATTAACTATAGCATTTACACCATCTTTTATCGCTTTGACCACGTCTTCATTAGGATTATCCACTTCACTAGCTAACTCAAGCAATTTTATCATCCGATCAGCTCTCTCTGTAAAATTCTCTAACTTCACAGACAGCTCTGTTAATTTTGAGACAAGATTAATTTGCATTGCAGAAAGCTTTGCCATCTGTTCTGACAGCTCATCTGTTTTCTTCTTTATTTTTCCTATCTCCTCATCAATTTCACTTATCTCTCTCTTAACACTTAGCTTCTCTACATCTCTCTTTACCATAACAAATATTAGACGTGGCTGTTTATATGTTTTTCACTAAGAAGGCCATGTGGTCCTTTTCGTAAGGTTCTAGTCTTTTCTGGTCTTCAATCTTGAAAATCAACTCTTTCGCCACATGCTTAAACACATCCCTTGGATCAGCTTTTACGTCTATGCTCCTTGCCTTAACCATTAGTAACCCTTCAGGAGCATTGAAATACTTCATATTTCTAACAAATATCTCTACCTGGTTTGGCTGTGCTATGTCTTGGTAAACAAAGTCTGGTTTGTCTATGTCCTTGTACAGTTCTGGCTTAGAAGCGTCTGCCAGGATTGGCATCAAATTTTTCCTTGTCTTGGCTAAAAGTATTAAGTCTCTCATTGGTCTGTAAGCAAATTCTACTGCATAGACCTTCTTAACAATGTCTGATACGTGCGATACTGTTGTACCTGAGGCAGCTCCAAGGTACAAAACTGTCATATTCTTGTTAAGATTAACTTTCATACCTTTTAGTATGGCAGCAGCAAGTTTACTTCGATAAGGGTTCCATTCTCTATACTCTACTCCATTTATTCTAACGAGTTTCTCACCGTAAACTCTTTGTCCTGGAACAAGGTTCGGAGTGTAAAGTCTATTTCCTTTTCTTATCATGCTCTACTCGCTCCTCTATCCTTTTCAAGAATTTCTCAGCTACCAGTTCTCCTTTGTATGCATCTACTCTTGCGCATACAGCTATTGCAGAGGCAAGACTCCTTGCAATCCTGCCTTTGTTTTTAGCCTTTGCCACAAGCCTGTGTTGGTAAAGCACTCCATACTTCGGTGGCTTTGCTCCTGTTTTCAGGTGTCTAAATAATGATTTCTCTGCTCCAAGAACCTGTATGGTTGACGAAGGAAGCTTAGCTAGTTTGTCAATTCCTCCTGCAAGTGCTATCAGCCTAGCACCTACTAAAGGACCTGCTATGGTCTTCAGGTTAGGGAAGCAATCCATCTTCTTCTTTATGTAGTTTTCAATGTTTTTCTTTAATGACTCTAGTTGCTTGACGTGTTCATGTAATTCTTTTATTGGTTTTAAATCTGTTTCATCGAGGTCAAAACCTATGCTTGTGTCTGGACGATCAAACGTTGGTTTTCTTGCTTCAGGATGGTACAATCCATACCATTCCATTAGCTTCTCGTTTAGTAAGTTTATGCTCTTTTCGATGCTGTCTAAAGTGCTAACTGCACTTATCACTAGTTTGTCATCAACCCTTTGTTTTTTTATCGATTCAATTACTTTTTTCATGTACATACCATGCTCATCCATGTCTATTTAGAAATGGTAAGCTTTAAAAAAGTTTTATGTATATAATTTGGCATGAATGTTAAGATAGTTGAGAAGACAAAGGACATGGTCAAGCTCGATATTAGTGGGGAAGTTCACATACTTGGTAATCTGCTTAGGGAGGAGTTATTTAATGACAAGAACGTGACATTTGCTGGGTATTCAAAAGAACACCCAGAACTTGACAATGCTCTGTTCGTTGTGAAGGTTAAATCTGGTGATCCTTTAACTGCTGTTAAAGACGCTGTGAAGCGAATCAATTCCAATTTTAAGGAATTAAGGAAGCTTTTGAAATGAAAGAACTACTAAAAAAATTTTGGAAGTTATTTTGGAAGGACGAGAGTTTGTTAGGATACATTGTTTTTCTTGCTGTGACTTATCTTGTTCTTAAATTCGTCATTATGCCATTATTCATGTATGTTTTTGGTATAGCAGATATAACAGGGATTGTTACAGAGAGTATGGTTCACTACGATGAGACTAACTATCGTGGTTGGCTTATTGAGTATAATCTCTCAGACGAAAATTGGCCATTTAAAAACGGAATCTACCCTGGTGATGCTGTTGTGGTAAAGAAATGTAGTTTTGATGACATACATGTAGGTGATGTTATATCCTACAATGCTCCTATTGGTATAAAGATAGTTCACAGGGTTGTTTATAAGGGAGATAGTTATGTTGTGACAAAAGGGGATGCTAACCCCGAGCCTTTGTACTTTGAGTACAATGTAACTTCAGATATGATAAACGGTAAGGCTGTTTATAGAATTCCTTACATAGCGTATCCACGGATTATGATAACAAGACTGTTTGGGGTGTGATGGAGATGTTTTGCGATGAGTGTGGAGGGTTGTTGGTTAATGAGGACGGAGTACTTAAGTGTAGCTCGTGTGGTAAAGTGTTTTCAAAGGATGTTAAGCTGTCTGCTGAGGTGAAGACAAAGAGCAAGATCTTAAAGGATGCAGAGTCTCCAATGGAAATAGTTGATGCAAAGTGTAAAAAATGTGGTAATGACAAGGCTTATGTGTGGGTTGTGCAGACTAGGTCTGCAGACGAAGCTCCTACTCGCTTCTATAGATGTACAAAGTGTGGGCATACGTGGAGAGATTATAGTTAGGTATTTAAATTAAAGGCTTGTTGATTTGGCTATGGAAGAGGTAGAGTTCAAAAGAAGAGTTCCTTCAAAATTGAAGTTTATAAAGGAGATCTCAAAAGACGATGTTAGAGTAAGGTTTTTTGGCGTGGTTACTAGTATGGATGACACAGGGGTTATGACAGTTGATGATGGCAGCCAGATAACTGTTATTGCTATGGACGCTGAGAATATAAAAGTAGGAGACACTGTTATGGTTGTTGGCATTGTTATGCCTTATGAAGAGGGTGTTGAGATTAGAGGGGAAATAGTTAAAAAGGTCAAACTTAATATGCAACTGTATAAAAAGTTCATGGAAATATGGGGTGAGGCTGATGTTAAAGATAGTAACTAAGGACATATCTGATTTTAGGGACACGTTAGATGCTATATCTTCTCTGATAACAGAAGCAATATTCAAGATCAATTCCAATGGTATTGGTCTTGTTGCAATTGATCCTGCTTCTGTTGGTATGGTTGTGTACAACATGTTTGCTTCAGCTTTTGACACATTCAAGGTTGAGAAAGAGATGTCTCTTGGATTGAATGTTGGTCAGTTGGTATCTGTGTTAAAGAGAGCAAGTGCTGGGGATGAGGTTGAGTTCACTTCTGATGGTGAGAAATTTACTGTTGTGATCAAAGGGAAGTCAAAGAAGAAATTTGTTATGCCTATAATTGATATGAGAGAAAATGAACAAAAGGTTCCAAATCTTGAGTTTTTTGTCACTGTTGATACTAATGTTTCCTACCTTAAAGACGCGATAAAAGACGTTAACATGGTTTCTGACTGTGCTATGTTTGTTTCTAAGGGTGGGAAATTTATTATTAAAGCTGAAGGTGATGGTTCTGAGGTTGAGATAGAGATCCCAGAAGCAAAGGTTAATGGTGAAGGCACTGCTAAGTATGCTACAGATTACTTAGAGAAGATGATACTGAAAGGCGGGAATGATGTAAGAATCAGATACTCTGATGACTATCCTGTTGAGTTTGAGTACGTGGTGAAGGACAAGTACAAGCTTCAGTTTATACTTGCACCACGAGTAGATACAGCTTAATTTTAAATACGATGAAGTTCTATTATTTTTATGGACGTGTTTTTGTTTTTAGGCATTGTGTTTTTAGCAACCTTTGTTGTAGGCAAGGTTCTAGAGAGGTTTAGCATCCCTTGGATCTTTGCTGCTCTGATTATTGGGGTGTTTTTAGCTGATTTTCCAGTCCAGCAAGAAACGTTCAATTTCCTTGCTAATTTAGGTATGTATCTGCTTTTATTTATAATAGGCTTTCAGATTGATCTGACCAAGCTTGCTAAGAGTAGCAAATTTATTGTGAAGAGTACATTCTTTATAATCTTGTTTGAAGCGTTTTTTGGGTCTTTGATTATCCACTTCCTGTTTGGGTATAACTGGATCTTGTCAGTTATTGTCTCACTATCATTTGCTACTGTTGGTGAGGCAATACTCTTGCCAATACTGGATGAGTTTAATATTGTTAACACGAAGTTAGGGCACAGTATAATAGGTGTTGGAACATTGGATGATGTAATAGAGGTCATAGCTCTTATAGCTGTTATGGTTCTAGTTGGATCGTCTACCAATCTCATTTATGTGGGTACATCACTAGCTATCTTGTTTATCATGGCATTTGGACTGACAAAGCTTAGAGAGGAGGTAAGATACTTTAAATTCTTGGATTTGGATGAGTTATTTCTGTTTTCCTTGTTTGTGATCTTCTTGTTTATAGGGTTAGGGAACATAGCTGATGCTGCACCAATCGGTGCTATACTAGCTGGAATTGCACTGAAGACGTTTATACCTGATAAGAGGCTGGAGAAAGTTGAGACGCTGTTTAAAACAGTCTGTTATGGTTTGTTTGCTCCAATATTCTTCCTTTGGGTTGGTATGAGTGTTGATGTTAAATACATCTTAGCATATCCTCTGTTAGTTTTGATTGTCTCTTTGGTTTCTATTGTTGCAAAGCTTGTTGCCAGTTGGATATCTGGACATAATGTGCTAGGATTTAAATCCTCCTTACTGTTTGGTGTTGGTCTATCTGTGAGGTTCAGTACAAGCCTTGTGATTGTAAAAATACTTTTGGATAATAATCTTATTACAACTGGACTGTACTCTGTTATTGTAGCATCTAGTGTGATATTTACCTTCATAATACCGTTTACTTTTTCTTATCTGGTTAAGCATTGGAGAGCAGATATTCACTAGTTTTAAATATAAGCTGTTTTTTGTTTTTTCATGAAACTGCTACTGATCCACTGTGATGAAATTCGTGTTGAACCGATTAAGAAAGCTATAGACGTAGCAGATAAACCGGTTAGTTTGGAAGCAAGCAATGCACTTGTTGTGTTCACAGCGGTTGAGAAACATGATTTTGCTGGCATGTTGCCCGAGATAGCTCATGATGTTCAGAGTGTTGCAGAAAGGGTTAAAGCCAGCCAGATTGTTGTTTACCCTTTTGTTCATTTGACAAATAATCCTGCTAGACCAGAGATCGCTAGGGCTATCTCTAGTACTTTAGCCTCTCTTTTGGGAGCAAAGCAGGCTCCTTTTGGATGGTATAAGCGATTAACCATCAGAAAGAAAGCTCATCCTTTGTCTGAGCTGAGTAGAACATACCCAAGAACCAAGAGTGTGGAATTTGATCAGTATGAGTTCGTTGTTAAATCCCTGCTTGATAAGTACATATTCAATTACACTATTGATACATCTGTTGTTAGGAAGATGAATTTCAGTTACAAGAGGATCCCGTTTATTTCTACTGGTGGTGTTGTTGGTCTGGACGGGATTAGGATGGTTATATCCAGAGTTAGAAGTCTTGTGGACGTTGATCTTTTTGTTGGTGAAGAGCTTTGTTCAAAATTCAGTGATGCAAAGTGTCTACCAACCAATACAATCGAGCTAAGATTTAAATCTAGGACTCTTGCAAGTTTCCATGTAGACAGTGTAAAGTACTTTGATAAGCGTGGAAAGTCTGTAAAGGATTATTTTTTTGTTCCTGTTGTTGATTATGATCTCTTGACAAAGGTTGTGAAGAGGGATTTCTGGTTAAAGCCTGTTCAGGTTTTAGTGTGTAGTGTTAGCAAGAACTATGTTGGTAAATCAGTAGAGGTAGCAGAGCAAATCTGTGCTCGGACGCTTGTAGATGATAGGAACCTAAGGTTGGAGAGAAAGGTTTATGAGGCAGAATCCAAAGGTATTCCAATTATAATCGCTGTTGGAGACTACATTGGTGTTAGAATTGATGGTAAGGTTAGAAAATGGTCTGTAGAGCAGGTAAATAATTATGTAAAAGAAAAAATGAACAGTTATCCTTATGTACCAAGGAACTGGCCTTTACTGCTAACTAAACACCCTAGGATTTCTTGATCTCTTTTAATGCCTTCTCAAAGTGCTTCATGCTTATCTCTTCAATCTTGTCCTTGTTTTTGTCTATTGCTTCTTTTATAGCAATTAATCCTGCTCTTTTACACACAGCAGCTATGTCTGCTCCACTCATACCTCCTGTTTTTGCAGCAAGCTTCTTCAAGTCTACATTCTTTAATGGCATGTTCTTAGTGTGTACTTTGAGTATCTCCTCTCTCTCGTCCTGTGTTGGTAGACTTATCTCTATGATCTCTTCAAATCTCCCAGGACGAAGCAAAGCTGGATCTATCAAATCTGGCCTGTTTGTAGCACCAATCACAACAACCTTACTTAGTTTTTCTATTCCATCCATTTCTGATAGTAATTGGTTAACAACGGTCTCAAGTACCTTTGTTCCTGTTTCTGTTCCTCTTCTTTGCGCTATTGAGTCAAACTCATCGAAGAATATTATACATGGTGCTGCCATCCTTGCCCTTTTGAAGATTTTTCTTATGCCTTTCTCTGACTCTCCAACCCATTTTGATAGCAATTCTGGCCCTTTTACACTTATAAAGTTGGCTTCAGATTCAGTTGCCACAGCTTTGGCTAGTAATGTTTTTCCTGTTCCTGGAGGCCCGGTTAATAATATACCTTTTGGTGGCTCTACTCCTGCTTGCTTGAACAACTCTGGATACTTTAGCGGCCATTCCACTGCTTCCTTTAACTTCTGTTTTGCATGCTTCAATCCACCTATGTCTTCCCAATGAACGTTTGGCACTTCTACTACTGCCTCTCTCATTGCTGATGGTTCCATCTCCCTGAAAGCCTCCATGAAGTCCTCCATTGTGATCTTTAGGTCTTTTATCTTGTCTAGTACTCCTTTTTCTTCGTTTTCTTTTGAGCTTACAAGCTCAGGTATAACTCTTCTTAGCGCTTTCATTGCTGCTTCCTTACAAAGCATCTCTAGGTCTGCTCCAACGTACCCGTGTGTAATCTCTGCAATCTTCTTTAGGTCTACGTTGTCTAATGGCATGCCCCTTGTGTGAATTTGAAGTATTTCATACCTTCCTTGTTTATCAGGAACACCTATCTCTATCTCCCTGTCGAACCTTCCAGGCCTCCTTAATGCAGGGTCTATAGCGTCTGGCCTGTTTGTAGCACCTATTACTACTACTTTACCTCTTGATTTTAAACCATCCATTAATGTTAATAGTTGAGACACAACTCTTTTTTCTACATCGCCTTGGGATTCTTCTCTTTTTGGGGCAATAGCATCTATTTCGTCAATGAATATTATTGCTGGTGCGTTCTTCTCTGCCTCCTCGAATATCTTTCTTAAGTTTTCTTCTGATTGGCCGTAGTATTTACTCATGATCTCTGGTCCGTTTATCGAAGTGAAGTATGCGTTTATTTCATTTGCTAGAGCTTTGGCTAGTAATGTTTTTCCTGTTCCTGGAGGGCCATATAGTAGAACACCCTTTGGTGGAGATACTCCTAGCTTGTTGAATATCTCTGGGTACTTCATTGGCACCTCTACCATCTCTCTTATCTTTTTTATCTCTTCATTTAGCCCACCTATGTCTTCGTATGTCACATCAGGCACTTCTTTCTCAAGTTTGGCAGGCTTTTCCGAGAATATGACTTCAGTATCTCCTGTTACTATTACTGGGCCATCTGGGTTTGTTCTTGTTACAACCAATGGAATTTCAGCATCTAGCACGTCAAGTATAAGTATGTCACCTTTAACAAATGGTTTATCTATTGTGCGAGCATGAATATAACCAGCAACATCGCCTCGGAAACTTACCTCTTCAACAGGAGCAAATGTTATTGTTTTTGCAGGCTTAACATTTGCTCTTCTTACTTTTACCTTATCTCCTAATGTTACACCAGCATTTCTTCTTATTATTCCATCCATTCGTATGATCCGTTTTCCTTGGTCATCGAATCTTAATCGCATTGCTCTTGCCACTGTCTTTTTCTCTCCTTCTATTTCTACGATGTCTCCTGTTTCTATGTTTAATCTATGCATTAGAAAAGAAGGTACTCTAACAATGTTCCTGCCAACGTCACCGTACTCTCCTTCAGCTACTATCAGTTCTATGTCACTGCTCATCTATCCTCACCTTCTTTTTCTTTACTGTCTTCTTTGGCACTGTTATCTCTAGTATGCCATTCTTGTACGTTGCTTTTACGTTGTCAGCGTCTATCTCTTCTGGCAGTCTGACAACCTTGTGGTAGCTTAATGATTCTTTTGAGTATCTGTTTTTTGCGTAGTCTTTTACTTCTCTCTTTGCTGTTACTTCTATTGTGTTGTCGTAAATGTTCAGGTCAATGTCATCCTTTGTTACTCCTGGCAACTCAAATGTAACTATGTATTTATCTTCATGGTCATGTACATCTGTTCTTGGAGATATGCTTTCATCAAACGTGAAAAAGTCGTCTTTAAATATTCTATCCATCTCCCTGAAAAAGTCGAATATGTCTCTCATGTTATCACCCCCTAACTTGAGGTTAACTTAACCACAAGTTATATAAATATGTTTCTATTTATAAAGTTTATGGATATTTGGGATCTATTGGGTTGTGAGACAAGGAGGAGAATCATCAAGATTGTGATAAATGGACCTAAGTATAAAACAGAGATAGCTAGAATTCTTGACATTGGACAGAAAGCCATTAATGAACATCTTGAGTTGCTGAAAAAGTTTGGATTTCTGTCTGAGTTTGTTGAGAGGCAAGATAGAGGTAGGCCGAGAATATATTATACAATACCTGACGAGATAAAGTCAATTATAGAAGACATGGAGAGAATGATAAAGAAACTTAACCGAACAAGGATTTGATCCATTCGATTATGGAGATTATAATCTCTTTGATTCTATTTATTATGTCTGATACTCCTGTTGCTCTTCCTGTTATTGGTGGGACATTTGTTTCGTTTGGTTTTTCTTCAGTGACGTTGCTAACAGGTTTAGCTGTCTGGTTTTCTTTTGGCTGTTCTTTGTGCTGTGGTTGTTCTTTTGCTTCATTTTTGGTAGCATCACTTGCTGTTGAATTCACTTGATCTCTTTCCACATTAATGCTGTTGTCGTTCCCATAGATGTAAACAGCATCTTCATCTGTACGACAGGTTATACAGTTCACAGCATTATCAATAGTATTTATTACACTACCGTCACTACTAATTTCTATAGCATCTCTATAACCAGTGACGTTATTATTCTTTAAGTCCAGCCTGCTGTTTTCAGTTATTATCTTAATGCCGTGGCTTTCGCTGAAAATTGTGTTATTCTCTAGGCTAACAGTAATATTGTCGCTCCATAGTCCAACAGCCCATTGGTTACTACCAGTACAGTTTATTCTGTTGTTTATGATGGTGAAATGATTGTAATCACCACTAGATGATATTGCGTATCCGTACGTTGTTATGTTATTGTTTTCCACGCTAATTATGCCATTACTTAATGGAATATATACACCCTCCCAATAGTTACTGATGTTGTTCTCTTTTATAGTTGCATTCAAGTAATCTCCATTCAGCCAAATGCTAGTAGAGTAATAGTCCTGGTTTCCTTTCATTGTGTTGCCTATAATTTCGACGGTTACAGTGCCAGAATAAGTTTTGATACCATCAAAATCGCTTAAAATAGTATTGTTTATGATTTTTATAGTGTTTGAGTGATTGCCAGTGTATATAGTGTCTACGAGGATAGGTACTTCTCCACTGATGTTACAATTCTTTACAGTTACGTTCACTCCTTTAATGTAAAGTCCGTATGCTGTGTAGTTGTACAGTTTATATCCAGCGCAGTCAAGGACCACATTTGTTCCGTTTATGATTATTCCTTGCGATCCATTGCAGTTTAGATCGCCGGTAAGTGTTGTTGAGTTTGTTATAGTTGAGTTACATGTGATAGAGAATGAGAATGAGAAAATGAGCCAGAAAACCCCCACAAGAAGTAGAGTTTGCAGAGCAATATTCCTCATGCCAACCCCCTTGACTTTTCAATATGGTTCGGATTTAAATATTTTTCTTGGTGGTAGAAATGTTTTTAAATCAGGCTATGAACGTTTTAACTATGAGTGGATTAGATATACCTATAAATAACTTTGTGAAGGAACTGTTAAAGCGAGGTAAGCTAGATGATATTATAAGTTATCCTGACGTAGTTAAACAGATGTCTCATGGACTTGCACATTTAATTGAGGATGAAAATTTTGATAATGTAATAGCTTATGGTCCGCTTGCTACACCGTTTGCTGCTAATGTAGCTGAATATTTAGACAAACGTTTGCTGATCTTGAGATTAGGTTCTTTGGTTGGTGAGCCAGCAGGAGAAAATTCGATTGTTATTTATTTTAAAGATGGGGACTTTAAGATTATTCCAGAGCAGATGAATATTGTTGGATATTATTATATTTTCTCAAGGTATCATTCAAAGAAGGCTGTTTTCTATCTTGAGTAAGGTTTATAAGATAATAATTAGAACTAATAAATACCCGCGGTAGCTCAACTGGTAGAGCGCCCGGCTGTAGGTTGATTGACCGAGCGGTCACCGGGAGGTTGCTGGTTCGAGTCCGGCCCGCGGGACTTCTTGATTTTGGAGAGTGCTGAATTAATCCTTTTTATCAGTTCTTTCTTTGGCAGCACTCCAACAATTCTGTCGTACTCCTTGTCATTTTTTATTATTATTGTCGGGAACGTTAAAACATCATTTTCTAGTGCTTCCTTTTCATCCCTGACAACTCTTGTTATGCCAATTTCTTCTTTTATACCCTCTAGCATAGCACATGCTTTTGATCCTTCTTTTGAGAATAATATGACTTCCATAGCATTAATTACCGGCATGGTTTTAAATGCTTATCCATAACCTTAAAATATAATTACTGTAACTTGAAACCATGCTTAAACCTTCAGAGATAATAAAGTATTATACGAATGATGAGGTTAGGCACAGAATTGTTGAGTTTGCTACGAACAGGGAAGTGGTTGGTAGATACCTTAATGGAAGCTATTCTAAGCGTCCTGGTGTGCTTATGTATGACACTGATATTCTGGAGATGGTTAAAAAGGGTGTTTCTTCTTTTCATGCTTCTTTGGAGCGGTGGACTCAACCTCTACTGCTAGCAACTGTGGACAAAAAGGAGTTGAGTCAAATAAAGTTAGGTTGGGATCTAATCATTGACATAGACTGTCCTATCTTAGATTACTCTCGAGAAGCTGCTTTTCTACTCAAGGAAGCATTAGAGTTTCATGACATAAAACATTATGGTGTTAAATTCTCAGGCAATACAGGATTCCATTTTATTATCCCTTTTGAATCCTTTCCTGAGATGATTGGAGACGCAGAAACTCGTTTGCTCTTCCCTGATGCAGCAAGAGTGATCCTTGCTTACTTAAGGGAGATGATGAAGGATCATCTTCGAGAGTACTTACTTGATATTGACTCTGTTGACTCTATAGCTAAAAATTTACATAAAGATGTTAAGGACATACTAGCTAATGGTGTGTTAGATCCATTTAAAGTTGTGGAGTTTGATCCTGTGGCTATCTCCCCTAGGCATCTTGTTAGGATGCCTTATGTGTTCAATGAGAAGTCAGGGTTGATATCCATACCAATTGATCCTTCTAGAATTAAAACATTTTCATTAGAAGAGGCTAGGCCTGAGAATGTTGATCCAAGCAAATCATTTATGCCAAAGGTTGAGAAGAATGAGGCTAAGGAGTTGTTTCTTCAGGCATTTTCACTTGATAGAAAAGAACAGGAACCATCTGGTTCTGTGATTAATATAGATAAGGAGATCCCACTTGAGTCGTTTCCACCTTGTATACGGAACATTCTTAATGGTTTAGAGGATGGACGAAAGAGAGGTTTATTCCTGCTTATAAACTTCCTTCACGCTGTTAAGTGGCCAGAATCAAAAATAAAACAGACAGTCTTAGAGTGGAATAAGAAGAATAAGGAACCACTTAGTAACGCTTATATAACCTCTCAGTTGAATTACTATAAAACACATAGTTATATGCCACCTAACTGTGATAATCCAATATACAAAAATATAAATGTATGTACCCCTGATGATACTTGTAAGATAATAAAAAACCCTTTAAGTTATGCTGTTAAGAGGCGTAGAAAATGATTACGTATGCTGATCTTAGGAAGGTAAAGTCAAAGGAGAAGGAGAGTAAATCACTACAGAAGCTTAGCGCTGACTTTTTTGTTAGTGTTAAGCAGTTTCTCGATGAGAAAGAGAAATTTCTTGAGAAGGTAGCAGACAAGAAAGACAATTTGTTCTCTAGGCAGACAAGGGAAAAAGTCAAAAGGGAAATAGCTAACATAAAAGCCATGATTAGGGACATAGTGAGTAAACGTGAGCAGAAAATACTAACTAAGGCTATGCTTGATTCTAGAGTTGAGAGTAAGGATTATAAAAATATGTTAGAGCCAGAGAGGGAACTTTACGACAAGGTTTATGAAGTTCTGTTGGGTTTCAGGCAAAAGGTAATGAATGGCGATAAGCGCGTCGTATTTTTAGACGATGTTCCAAAATTTGTTTGGCAGGATTCTGAGTTTGGCCCATTTAAAAAGGGTGAGCGTGCGTTGCTACCGCTTAAAGTTGCCAAAATACTTATAAATAGTAAAAAAGCTAAAGAAGAGTAGTGATGTTGTATGAAGGTGCCTAAGACAATTAAAACATACTGTAAGCATTGTAAAAAACACACGGAGCATAAAGTTACTCAACTCAAAGGGTCTAGAAGAGGTGTTTTAGGTAAAGGTAGAAGGAAATTGAAGAAGTTGGAGAAGGGTTATGGCGGTTCACCTTATCCAAAGTATGAGAAAGCTTCGCGTGTTGGCGTAAAGGTTACGAAGAAGGCAGCTTTCAAACTCACATGTAAAGTATGTGGTAAGTCTGTAACACGCGAAGGTATAAGATTAAAAAAGGTTGAGATGGTGTGATTGCAATGATAGAAGCTACTTCAAAATTTTTGAAGGTACGTTGTTCTAAATGTAAAAATGAGCAGTACATATTTGGCAAGGCCTCAACAGTTGTCAAATGCTTAAAATGTGGGAATGTTCTTGCTGTTCCTCGTGGTGGAAAGGCAAAGATAAAGACGAGAATTCTAGAAGTTTTAGGTTAGAAACGTTTATAAGTTTACGTTCTTTTTAGTTCTCATGATTAGGAAAGGTTTGCCTGCAGAAGGGGAATTAGTTGTAGCGAAGGTTAAAAAGGTTACTCCTTACAGTGCTTTTGCAGATATGTTAGAGTATGATGGGGAGATTATGATACATATTTCTGAAGTTTCTTCGACATGGGTTAAGAACATAAACAAGTTCCTTCATCAGGGAGAGATTATTGTGGCCAGAATAGTTAAGGTTGATCCAGAGAAAGGGTATGTAGATGCTTCTATACGAAGGGTCTCTAGTGGGGAGAAAAAAAGGAGAATGAATCAGTACAAGGTTGATGTTAAAATGGAGAGATTGTTGGAGATGTTAGGCAAGAAGTATAATAAGTCACTTGATCAGATGTACAAAGAGTTAGGCAATGAGATTATTAATAAGTACGGGTCTTTTTACGATTTTTATGTTGAGATAAGAGAGAAAGGGGAGGCGGCACTTAAGCCAATTAAGTCACCACTGAAGAAGGAGTTTTATGACCTAATAAAGGAGCAAGTCAAAACTAACAAGTTAGTTATGAAGAGAACAGTAGAAGTTAAGAGTTATGAGCCGAATGGTGTTGATGTGGTGAAAAAGGAGTTGTCTAAGCTCAAGTCTAAGTACGGGGCAAAAATATACACAATAGGGCCCCCAAGGTACGTTGTGGAGATCCAAGTTGATAGTTATAAAGAAGGAGAAAAGATTTTTTCGAAGATGTTTAAGTCTGATATGATAAAGGTGGTTGAATGATTAGGAAATGTGTAGTGTGCGGGCAGTATACGTTGTTAGATAAGCATTGTGGTAGGGACACAAATGTTGTTGATCCTCCAAGGTACTCAGAGAGGGCTGTGTCTATGACAAAGTACCGCTTGAGGTCGAGAGGGTGGTTAGGATGAAGTTTATTGAGAAACAAATTAAGAGGGTCACATTGAAGAGTCCTATAATCATTCAAGGCTTACCAGGAATAGGTAATGTTGGTAGACTAGCTGTTGATTACCTTATAGACGAGACTGATGCTGTTCTATTTAAGGAGATCTATTCGAGTTCGTTCCCGAACTCTGTTTTTGTTAATGCAGATTCTACAGTGAGTTTACCATCACTTAGGTTTTATCATAGGAGAATAAAGTCGAAGGATTATGTATTTATTATGGGGGATGCTCAACCGACTGAGGAAGAGAAGAGTTTTGAGTTGAGTGAGAAGATAGTTGAGACAGCAAAGAAGTGGGGTGCTAGGCTGATCATCACGATTGGTGGCATTGGATTGAGAGCTGAGCCGTCGAAGCCGAAGGTTCATGCTGTGGTTAGTGACCCTAAAATGAAAAAGCAGTTAAAGAATTACGTTATTCTGGATGGAGATAAAACTGTTGGTTTTATAGTTGGTGCTAATGGACTTGTTGTTGGTTTAGCATCTCTTGCTAAGCTAAAGGCTATTGCTTTACTTTCTGAGACGTTTGCTCATCCTGAGCATTTTGGCATAAATGCTGCTCTATCCGCTTTGGAGGTAGTCAATAGTATTACTGGGTTGAACATAGAGTTAAATAGGTTAAAGAGTGAGGTTAAGAGCTTGAAAAGGAGAGCTAAGAAGGTAGCTCAAATGGAAGAGTCTTCCCCTGAAGAAATGAGTTACATTGGATGATGATACGTGTTGATCTACATATCCATAGTAAATATTCACGCGCTACATCCCCAAACATGGATTTAAAGCATATTGCGTACTATGCTAAGCTGAAAGGTATAGACCTAATTGGAACAGGGGATTTTACGCATCCTAAATGGTTTATTACACTGAAGAAAAAACTTGTTCGAGAAGGGTTCTATATGTACAATGGCGTACACTTTGTTCCTAGTGTTGAGATTGCAACTATGGGAAAACACAGAGTTCATCATCTAATAATTGCTGAGGATTTAGACGCAGCTTACCAGATAACTGAGCTTTTAGTTAAAAAAGGAGTTAATGTCAAATCTGACGGTAGGCCAATGACAGGTATGTCCCCACCAGAGCTTGTTGACATTGTTCACAATGTTTCTGAGCGGAATCTTGTGATACCTGCTCATGTCTGGACCCCTTGGTTTGGTTTGTTTGGCTCAAAGTCAGGATTTGATAGAATAGAAGACTGTTATAAAGACATGACAAGTAAGATAGTTGCGTTGGAGACAGGGTTGTCTTCTGATCCTGCTATGAACTGGATGGTGTCTTCACTAGATCAGTTCACACTTGTTTCGAATTCTGATGCTCATTCACCCGAGAGTTTAGGTAGAGAAATGAATCTTGTTGAAGCTCATGATTACAAATCTCTTTACAATGCAATAGTTCATAAGAGGGTAACTACAATTGAAGTTGATCCAGCATTTGGCAAGTATCACTTTGACGGCCACAGGAAATGCAATGTAAGAGTTCACCCTGGAGAAGGTGTTACATTGTGTCCTGTTTGTGGGAAACCATTGACCATAGGTGTTTTACATAGGGTTTACGATCTTGCAGATAGGGAGTATGGTTTTAAGCCGGCTGGTGCACAGCCTTATTACAAGCTTATACCTCTTAAACATATACTTTCTGCTGTTCTTGGAGTAGGTGTGAACACAAAAACGGTTGATAGAGCGTACACAGACATGATAAGAAGGTATGGAGACGAGTATAGCATTTTACTCAACCCACCTACTACTGGTAATTCTAAGCTTGACAACGTTTTAAAGGCGAATAGGGAAGGATCTCTGAATGTTGTCCCTGGATATGATGGGGTTTTTGGGAAACTATCCTTGTAATTTTATTGGAATACTTGGTGAGTTTAGGCAGTATCTGTAATATAGTTTTACTGTAACAGGAATTGTTGTAATGTCTTGTAATTGACTTGTTGTGTTGAATGTTATGTCTATGTAATGTGTGCTCTCATCTGATGGAAGACTTAATAATCTAGCCATTGTTGGTATGAGTTCTTTGTCGTAATAAAGCTGTTCTCCCATGTAAACATTAACAGGAGGATAGTGGTATACGTTTGTTGTGCTGTAGGTGAAGTGTGCTATGCATTCACTTTCAACTTGTGTGTTTGGACACGAAATTCTCAATTTACATTCAACTGGACTAGCATTTCCTAGCTCATCTACTGTTACAGCCTTGATGAACTTTAGACCTTTCTTACATCTTTTTATTTCCTCTTCTGCTTCATTTAACCTACCAGACCACGTGTGTTCTTCATTCTTTACATCCTCTGGTGATTTAACAGAGATTTCAATGTACTTTAGTCTGTTTGATTCTACGTATCCATTTTCGTTGTTTCTTATTGTGAAGTATAACCTAGCTGTTGTTTCTTCTGTTCCTTGCGGCCATACAACATACTTTGGAGTAGAGAATGTTACATTAATTGGTCCAAGTGACTGGGATTGGTAAGGTTGTAATGATTCTTTACCAACGTATGACTGAGGAATAACATTAAGGCTAGTGGTGGCTGTTGTTTCGTAGTCAAAGCACACAGTAGCATGAGTCTCGCAGTCTACACTTGACCCAGTTGGGAGTTCTGGGGCACTTAAGGACCATGACATGTACTCTGTTCTTCCAAGTGGTATGCTATCTATCTTGTTAACCTTATCTGACCCTTTTAATCCGCATGATGAGAGGGTAGCTTCTACATTCTTTGCCTCTGCGCCACCAACATTTTTTATTTTTAAAGATGTATACATGTTCTCCTTGTTTCTTAGTACGTAGTAATTATCTTCTAATGGCTTTGATATTTCCCATTGCATATCAAGAACGTAAGGTTTTAATTCTACTGTTGTGTTAGTCTCTTCTTCCACACAGCCTAAAGTGGCTAAAACAATTAGTCCAATAAAA
>CAZCWL010000003.1:0-30244 GCA_964502435.1 Candidatus Woesearchaeota archaeon
TGTAAAGCACCCTAAACTCATATTGGAAATCATAGACATAACATTTAAAGTAATCTCTTCTATTCCCAAGCAAATTCATATGACCATCTCTACGTCGTCTGATAACTCACCTCTTGGTGTTAAAACAGCTCATTTCCGAGTGAGAGGTGTCTAGATGAATGTTAAGGTTGAAGTTGAGCACATACTCGGTGCTACTATAGTGATTGTTATCTTATCCTTTGTTATTCTATGGAATCAGCCGCAGCCTTCTTTTAATTACACTGTTGGTCAATGTGGTGCATCTAACTACCAACATGAGTTTAGTATTGAGGTTAAAAGCCATGATCTAGTTGTGCATCATGTTTTGCCCTATGTCTGCTGTGCTGACATAACTGTTCGGGTTGATCAGTATGATCACGAAATAAACTTTTTTGAGGTTAACACAGGGGATGTTTGTAGGTGTATCTGTGTGTACAATGTCAGTGCTACTGTGAGTAACCTTGATCCTGGTACATACACGGTTCGTATATTTGGTGTAGAATACAAAGACCAAAAAGCAAAATTGTTATACAATTCTAGTGTTTCTATTCCCATCTGAGAGCATCCACTGGATTTAGCTTAGCTGCTCTCCGTGCTGGCAGTAAACCTGCAATTACCCCAACGCCTACGGATATGATCAGAGCCATGCCAACTATTGGTATACTATAGTAAGCTTTTATCATTGGGTAGCCGTACATTGCTGCACCAACTTCTACTGCGTATGCTATTAAAAATCCAAGAATCATTCCGATTACTCCACCAACTACTCCAATTATTGCTGACTCTGTTATAAATATCATCATAATTTGGTTATTCTTTGCACCTATTGCCTTCATAACTCCTATCTGCTTGGTTCTTTCAAGTATTGACATGTACATAGTGTTCATTATTCCTATTACTCCTACAAGCAGTGAAATTGCAGCTATACCAACAACAGTTGCTTCTACTATACCTAGTATCACAGAGACTCTTTCTATTATCTTATCAGGTGTCATCACCTGATAGGCAGATTCATCCCTTTTTTTACTGAGTACTTTTTCTATGTCATCAGCAACGCTGTCCATGTATTTCTCATCAGATATCATAACAGTTACCATTTGATACTGATTTTCCTGCTGAAACATTTCTTGTTCTTCACTGAGTTTTATCATGACTGAATTATCGTCTTGGGAACTGCCAACAGAAGATAATACACCTGCTACTCTGTACTGCGTTGCTTCCCCATTATGGTTGTATATTATTATCTTGTCTCCAGCTTTGATCTCTAAATTCTTTGCTAAGAGACTACCCACTATTGCTTTATGTTTTGAGTTGGGCCTTATGAAGCTCCCCTCTTCCAAACTTAGCCCCATATCTGTTATATACTCCTTCATATGGTCGTCACTTATTCCAGCAACGTACGATTGCGATTCCTTATCTCCATGAGCTACCTGCGATACTTGTGTGTTCATTGCTACTACATATTCTACATTTCTTATACTTTCTAATGGTTTTATTTCGGACTCTGTAAACGGCTTTGAAAATGTACCTATCATTCCTCCTGGTGTGACTACTATTGCTCTACTACCCATCATGGCTACTTGCAGTCTTATAGCCTCCTCTAATCCCTGAGCAATAGAAATAAGGGAAACTATCGCTGCAATACCTATTACAATGCCGAGTATCGTAAGCCAGCTACGCATTTTTCTGTTGCCTAGCTCTGTTACAGCTATTTTTAGGTAATCCATCACTTCTTTTTCACCTTGTAGACTATTGCAGCTATCACAGCTATTGCTATTATCCAGTAAATAGCACTTGTCTTATTCCTGCTGATGACACTTACTTTTATGTTCACAACTTCACTGTATCCTCTCCCGAACACGTCTTTGTAACTTAGCTTAACTGGTATGTTGTACTCTCCTGGGCTATTGGCGAGTACAATCATACTGTACGTTTCTGTGTCATCAGATTCAATCGTTCCAATGTACTCTCTTTTGTTTTCTACGATGCTCGAGTTTGTTTCTGCTACTACAAACCTCACGTCTCCGGATTTTTTGTTAGATATGTCCACGGTGATTTTGGATTCTTCTCCAACAAGGATTTTAGGGCTTGTCCATGTGATGTACAACTCTGGTTCTTGATCTATAGTAATGGTTATGAATGATTGCTGTACTCTCCATACACCAACATCGTCTTTGTATGTTATGTTAACAGGTATACTGTAAGTTCCTGGCTGAACTGAGCTGTTTGTCATGAGGTTAAACTTTACTGAGGCAGCGTTTAAAATCTGTGTTATGTAGTTTAACGCTGGCTTACCAACAGAGAAGAATCCTTGTGGCAAACCTAACTCTACTTTTACATACCTTACTGGTGAGTCACCAACGTTGTCAATCTTAAGTTCAACAGAAAAGTTGCTACCAGGTGTTGCTGGTGTCTGATTTACATTTCTTATATACAGCATTGTATCGTTTGTGTACACATAGATGTCCAAGTCTTTTTTTGACCACGTGTTTGTGTTATCGTGTTGGTACTTAATAGTTAATGCATTGTATCCTTGAACAGCACCAGAATCAACTCTCAGTTTAAACTGACTTACTATTATTCCCTTACCTGTTATTTTCCCGTAGTTTTTACATTGCTCTTCTCCTGGATCTAGTATAAATGGATACTTTGGTTCTACACACAATGTGACATTATTTAGAGTGTCCCATTCTGTGTTTTCTAATTTTACCCACACATTTACGTAGTTCCCTGGTTCTGCTGGATAAGGCTCGTATCTCTGCAGTGTTGCTGTTAGCCCAAACGCTGATGTTAAAATCAGCGATAGTACTAACATCCATACTAATCTTCTCATTTTAACAACCTCCCGTCTTTTATCTTTATTACTTTTCTAGATTTTTTTGTAACATTTGGATCATGAGTTACTATTAGCACGGTTTTGCCAGCCTTATTTAAGTCTGATAGAATATTTATTATTTGTTCACCAGATTTAGAGTCTAGATTTCCTGTTGGTTCGTCAGCAAGAATTAGCTCAGGATCATTTGCCAGTGCTCTTGCTATTGCTACTCTTTGTCGCTCACCACCCGACATTTCTGTTGGCTTATGATCTATTCTATGGCCTAGTCCTACTTGCTCTAGTAATTCAATAGCACGTTTTCTACGTTTCTGTGCTGGTACTCCCTGGAATATCATAGGCAGTTCTACGTTCTGGACAGCATTCATCGTTTGAATAAGATTAAATGTCTGGAAGATAAATCCTATCTTTTTTCCTCTGAGTGAGGCAAGTTTGGATTCCTTCATCTTTGTTACGTCTTTGTTTTCAAATAGCACAGTTCCCTTTGTTGGTGTGTCTAGAAGGCCTATCATGTGCATAAGTGTAGATTTTCCTGATCCAGAAGGGCCCATGATTGATACGTAATCTTTTTGTTTAATTCTTAAGCTAACTCCCCTAAGTGCTGGGACTTCAACTTTTCCCATTGTATAGACTTTCCATACATTTTTTAGTTCAATCATAGCTCTTACTCTAATCTAACATTTAATATGTTTTACGACGGCTCTAGATTATGCGGAGAAAGCTACACAAAGCGGTAGGTCTATTTTATGAGTTCTTTTGATAGTTCTTTTACTAGTGGAGAATCGAAAAACTTTTTAACAGCTCGGTCTATTAAGTACTATGCTTGGCGTTTTTGTGCTGGCGTATGGGTTGATTGTGCTAGCGTATTTGTTCAGAGAAAAGGTTAATGCTAAATCCCTTAACGTAGCTAAGAAAATCCAGTCAGCTTCAGATACTTTTATCCAAAGACAGTATCTTATTATATTTTGTTTTGTTGCTGTAGTCGCTTTGTTACTTGGTTTTATAGGTGTTAAATCTTCTGTGGCTTTTGTTGTAGGTGCAGCATTATCCATGCTTGCTGGATACTTAGGTATGTTTACCTCAACAAGGATGAATGCCCGTCTCAGTCAGACTGAAAACCTAGGTAAAGCTGTGAGAAAAGCATTCCTTGCTGGCAGTGTTGTTGGATCTTTTGTAGTAGGTCTTGCCTTACTTGGATTGTACGTTGCTGGGTATGAAAAATCTGTTCTGTTTGCTTTTAGCTTTGGTGCAAGTGCTGTTGCACTCTTTGCAAGGCTTGGTGGTGGCATATTCACCAAGTCTGCAGACGTGGCTGCAGATTACGTATGGAAATTTACCAGAGGAATGAAAGAGGATGATGTTAGAAATCCTGCTGCCATTGCAGACAATGTTGGTGACAATGTGGGAGATGTAGCAGGGATGAGTGCTGATCTTTTTGAATCGTACGTTGCTTCCATTATAGCAGCTATTGCTCTTGGTGAAGCTCGCATACCAATTATGCTTGCTTCTATTGGTGCTATAGTGTCAATGATTATTGTGCCTTTTATATACGTTAGAAAGTCTGATGTGCTATCAGTTTTGAGATCAATGAGAGCTGTTTCATTTATCTCTGTTTTGTTGACAGCCACAGTATTTTACGTAGTTGGATTACACTATGGCTGGAATGAAAGCTACATATGGAGTGCAATAACAGGTATGGCTGTAGGTATTGTTATAGCCTACTCAACAGAGTATTTCACTTCCTCTGCCTACCCTTCAACAATAAGGATTTCCAGCTCTAGTACTGTTCCGGGTGTTATACTTAATGGGATCTCATCTGGGATGAAAAGTACATTTATCCCTGCCCTTGCGGTTTTAACAGGTGTTTTAGTATCTTACACGTTCTCTGGACTTTATGGCATTGCGTTAGCTTCGGTTGGGATGTTATCAACTCTAGTAGTGACGTTATCATCTGATGTGTTTGGACCTATAGTAGACAATGCTAAAGGTATAGCAACTATGGCTAAGCTGAAAACAAAGAGGGTTATGAACCTTCTTGACGACGTTGGAAACACCACAGCAGCTATTGGTAAGGGATTTGCCATAGGTTCTGCAGCCCTAACAGCTCTTGCCTTACTTGTTGCTTACACTCGAACAGTTCAAATACAAGACTTCGCTCTTTCTGTTGTTCATGCTGACGTGTTTGCAGGTTTAGTGCTTGGAGCTTCTCTACCGTTTGTGTTTACGTCTTTAATCCTGAACTCTGTTAGTAGCTCTGCTTCCAAGCTTGTATCTATGATAAATAGCAAAACAACGCCTGAAGAATGTGTTGACACAGCAACAAAGTTAGCGCATAAGGGTATGATCTATCCTGCTTTGATAGCTGTTGCTACGCCTTTAATATTTGGTTCTTTGTTTGGCCCTATGGCTTTAGCTGGTATGTTAGCAGGATCAATAGTTACAGGCTTTATCCTTGCTGTATTCTTAGCTAATGCTGGTGGAGCATGGGACAATGCTAAGAAGCTTATAGAGTTTAAAAACGTAAGGTCAAAAGCTTATAAGGCAACGATTATTGGTGATGTAATTGGTGATCCGTTTAAGGACACAGCAGGACCATCCTTAAATATTCTTATAAAACTCATGGCAATTGTGTCAATAATCAGCGCACCATTCATAACTCAAATATATCTTATGTTAATTTAACCGAAAGTTTAAAATACAATTGTATTCTATCATGCTTATGATTGAAATACGGCTGCATGGAAGAGGAGGGCAGGGAGCAGTTACAGCTGCTTATCTGCTTGCTAAAACCATGTTCTATGAAGGATGGTGGGTGCAAGCATTTCCTAACTTTGGTGTGGAGAGGCGAGGAGCACCTGTGGAGTCTTACGTACGTATAGATAAATCTAGAATAAAAAAGTATTATAATATTCATAACCCAGACATGGTTATTGTGCTTGATCCAACTCTTGATAATTATGCTAGTGGAATTAAGAAAGGAGGCAAGGCTATTGTTAACACAACAAAGCCTGTTTCTATCCCAGATGTGGAAGTTCATACAATTGATGTTGTACCCATATCAAAGAAAGTGTTTAATGCTCCAATATTTAATACACCAATGCTTGGAGCATTTCTAGGCGCTACAAAACTTGCAGACATAGTAACCCTTCATAAAGTCATGGACGAAGTTTGGCATGGTGATATTGCTAATAAAAACAAAGAAGCCTCATGGTTGGCTTACAAAGAGATGGTGGATAAAAATGCTTGATGGGGGCGTTATCGAAAAACCAGGAACAAGCACAGAAAACAAGACTGGGGACTGGCGTACAGACAAACCTATCGTTGATTATTCCAAGTGCATAAAGTGTGGAATATGTTGGATGTACTGTCCTGATAATGCAATAAAATGGGAGAATGGTCTTCCTGTATGGGACTTTGACTATTGTAAAGGATGTGGCATATGCGCACAGGAATGCCCTGCCAAAGCAATAACCATGGTGAGGGAGGAAAAATGATAGTTGGTGAAACTTCACATGTGGTAGCTCATGCAGTTAAGCTTTGTAGGCCTAAAGTATTCGCTGTTTATCCTATTACACCACAGACTCATATTGTTGAAGCGCTTGCTGAACACGTTGCAAACGGTGAGTTAGATGCAGAGATTATATACGCAGATTCTGAGCATTCAATGTTCTCTGCTATAGTAGGTGCTTATGCTGCTGGTGTTAGAGCCTTTACTGCCTCTTCTTCACAGGGACTAGCCCTAGCGCATGAAGTTTTACACATTCTTTCAGGAATGAGGTTACCTGCTGTGTTTGTTGCTGCTAATCGTGCATTATCAGCACCAATAAATATCTGGGGTGATCACTCTGATGCTATGACGTCTAGGGATACTTCTGTCATGCAATTTTTTGCCAAGAATGCACAGGAAGCTCATGATATGGTCATCCAAGCGTACAAGATAGCAGAACAAGTGAACTTGCCAGCTATGGTTAACATTGATGGGTTTAATTTATCTCATCTCTACGAACCTGTTGAAGCAGCAACGCAAGAGCAAGTTGATTCTTATCTTCCCGAGTTTAAGCCAAAATTCAAGCTTGATCCTGCTAATCCTATCTTAATGGGACCTATTGGAACACCAGATAACTACATGGAAATTAAACATAGACAGCACTTAGCAATGGAGCATGCAAGAGAGATAATAAGAAAAGAAATGAAGTCGTTTAAAACAGTGTTTGGACGTGACTACAAGGATGGCTTTGTTGAACTTTACCACACAGACAGAAAAACAGTTCTTGTTGCAATGGGAACTCTAGCTTCAACTATCGAAGACATGATAGACAATGGTGCTGATTTTGGGCTACTTAGAATTAGAACGTTTAGGCCATTCCCTCACCGTGACATTAGGAATGCACTAAAATCTGCAGAGGAAGTGGTAGTATTTGATAGAGCTTACTCCTATGGTGCTGGCGGACCTCTTTACATCGAAACTAAATCAGCATTGTATGGAACTAATAAAAAAGTACGCAATGCAATAGTTGGGCTAGGAGGTAGAGAAGTATCTCCTTCATCAATACTAAAAGCTGTTAATAGTAAAGAAGATGAAGTATGGGTGGATAACTATGATAGCTGGATTGCCTGAGGAAGAGTACTTAGCACCAGGACATAAGGCATGTGCAGGATGTCCTGAAGCTATAATAGCACGACTTGTAACAAAGGCAGCAGGGCCAAATACAGTGATAGTTAACTCTACCTCCTGCTTAGAGGTAGTATCATCCCAGTATCCTCACAACGCATGGAAACTACCTTGGATACACAACGCCTTTGAGAATGCAGCTCCAACTGCAAGTGGTATAGCAGCAGCGTTTAAAAAGTTAGGAAAGGATACGAATATACTTGTGTTTATGGGTGATGGAGCTGCTTATGATATAGGGTTTGGAGCCCTTTCAGGTATGTTCGAGAGAAGAGATCCTGTTACAGTTGTAGTGTTAAATAATGAAGCCTACATGAATACAGGAATTCAACGTTCGAGTGCAACTGAGTATGGTGCATGGACAACAACAACACCTGTTGGGAGTATCATCAAAGGCAAAAGGAGATGGCCTAAACCATTAACAGACATAGCAGCTGCTCATGGCATACCATATGTAGCCAATGCTTCGCCAGCATATGCTCAGGATTTATTTAGTAAGGTTAAGAAAGGTTTGCAGAAGAAGCCGTCACTTATAAATGTGATAGCACCGTGTCCTGTTGGGTGGAAGTTTGATCCTTCTTTAACCATACATGTTGCAAGGTTAGCTGTTGAGACTGGCGCATGGGTTCTGTATGAGGTAGATGAGGGACAATTTAAGATCACAGTCGATGTCCAAGAGAGAAAGCCTGTTTCTGAGTATCTTAAGGTACAAGGTAGATTTAAACACCTATCTGATGATGATGTCAGAACAATCCAAGAAAGAATCGATAAAGCTTGGGAATCGTATAAAACCAACTAAACATGTTGTAGCTGTTATGAGTGGCAAAGGTGGTGTTGGAAAAACAACAGTAGCTATAGGCCTTGCTAGGGCACTAGGGAATACCACTATACTGGATGCAGACATCACTTGCCCCAATGTTCATTTGTTTTTGGGTGTGAGTGGACAGTTTGATGTGGATAATGGAAAGTTACTTCCCAAGCACGTCGATGGAATCGATGTGATATCTGTTGCTTTTGTTAAAGGGAGTGAGGGTCCAATACTCTGGAGAGGTCCATTACTGTCAAAAGCCATTGTAGAATTATTGGAGCATTCAAAGATAGATACAGATTATCTCATTGTTGACTTACCTCCTGGAACATCAGATGCGTGTTTAACCGTTTTGAGTACAATAGATTTGGACGGTGTGATTGTTGTAAGCATGCCAGACGTTGTGTCTTTAAATGATGCTAAGAGAGCTATACTGACAGCAAGAAAAATGGGAGTTAAGGTACTTGGCTTAGTTGAAAACATGGCAGGTGAGATTTTTGGTGTTGGTGGAGCTGAGAAACTGGCTGATGAGATGGATGTTCAATTTCTTGGATCAATACCACTAACAAAAGAGATACATAACATAGAGAAACAGAAAGAGATATTCACACCGATTGTAAAGAAACTAAAGCTCAATTAAAGCGTACAGTCCAAATATCCCAACAAGTGCTAGTGTTGCTAATGGCTTGTAAATATGCATTGGGATGACATTGCTTGCTATAACGTATGTTATTGGGCCAGATATGTGTGGCGCTGGATTTCTCTCAATGAAGTATTTCTTTGCTGGAGTTTTTGTGATGTAAGCAATTAGTTTTTCTCGGATTCTAGACACTATTGCCATACAAAAGTAGTAGAAATTTTAATTTATAAATATTTCTAAGCACTTGGGGGCAGCCACCTGACCCCAAGGCCATAGGCTCAAATAATTATTTTCTGTTTTATAAAGTCTTTCTAGTCTTACTTACAGTTATCTCGATCCACTTCTGTTCTAATTTGCTGTACAGTGTGTTTGCTGCAACTAACAAAGTTTGATACGCTCCTAAGATAGATAATGGTGCCATAGTGCTAGCTTTTACTGAATACGCAAGTGCTAAAAACGCTGCTGGAACTGTTGTAAACGCTGTTTCCGCGTTAATTGTGTTGTCTCGATCAGGATAGTCAAGAATTGGACTCTTCTTGTCTATTTTACCTTTTATAGACTCAGCTAACAGTCCTGCTAAACCACCTGTCGCTGCACCGGCCAGTCCGAGTTCTAAAGCGCTGCTTGGGTCTCCATTTGTTAGACTGTAAGCAGCTCCAGCTGCTAAGCCTAGTACTGTCCCAGCTTTTGTGAAATTCATATTCCTCATTCACTCGACGGTTTTATAAATTTTGTGAGATTGTTTTTTATTATGTATCTACCACATAAAATTAAAGTACTAGAAGCAGCAGCTGCAGTTGCTGCTGGTAGAGTTAAGCAGAATGAGGTTGTATCCTCAGATGGTTCTAAAGTGTACAAAGTCAACGCTGATAAGATGTGGAGTAGTGATCCATTAACAAGGTTTCACAACACTGTTGGTTATCCTTTAATTGCAGTACTTATGAGTAAGGGTGTATTACCTTACAATGCGAGCATTGGAGAGAAGTTGAAGAATGTTGTGTGGTCAGAGCTTAACAAAAGGTTTAAGAGAGATTATGATGCAGTTTATAATTACGTGAAGCAGAAGTACAAACTACAGGGCGTAGACCAATACGTTGAGCGTGTGCTTGATGCGCTTGGGCCCTTAGCTCAGAAGTAGAGCGCCTCCCTCGCACGGAGGAGGCCGCGGGTGCGAATCCCGCAGGGTCCATCCAAAAATTATTTTAATGGTCTCTTCTTAGTCATTGTATGAACATTGATAACTTTGTTTCATACTGTAAGCGAAGAGGTCTGGTTTTTCCATCGTCGGAGATATATGGTGGTTATGCAGGTTTTTATGACTACGGACCTGTAGGTGTAGAGATGAAAAATAATATAGAAAAGGCTTGGTGGCGTTGTGTTGTTCACTCTCATCACAACATATATGGGTTAGACACATCTATTATTATGAATCCAGATGTTTGGAAAGCTTCAGGTCATGTTGATAGGTTTATAGACTATCTAACTGTGTGTGAAAAGTGTGGTACAAGATACAAAGCTGATCAACTCGTTGGAGGAGAATCTTTGACATTAGAAGAAATTAATACGAAGTTAAAGTCAGTTAAATGCCCAAAGTGTGGTGGTAAACTATCTTCTGTGAAGGAGTTTAACACCATGATGAAGGTTAATGTTGGTGATGAACATTCTTATATTCGACCTGAAACAGCCCAGGGGATGTTTGTTAACTTTCTTAATGTGGTAAAAACTATGCGTGCCAAACTACCTTTTGGCATTGCCCAGATAGGGAAGTCTTTTAGAAATGAGATTTCACCAAGAAACTTTTTATTCAGGCTTAGAGAGTTCACACAGGCAGAACTAGAGTTCTTCTTTGACAAAGAAGATGAGCCTAATATTGATTTGGATTTTAAACTGAATGTTCTAACTGATGAATTACAGGTAAAAGGTCAAGACGCTGTAGAACTTAGTGCTAATGAGTTTACGGATCTGGTTAAGTACAAGTGGCATGCTTACTGGATATTGGAGAGATATAAATGGTACTTAGATTATGGAATTCGGCCTGACAATCTTAGAGTTAGGAAACATCTAAAAGAAGAACTCTCCCACTACGCAATTGAGACATGGGATATTGAGTACAAGTTTCCGTTTGGATGGAAAGAGTTAGAAGGTGTTGCTAATAGGGGGGATTATGATCTGTTAGTTCATGAGAAACATAGTGGCGTGGGTATGGTCATGCCTGAGACAAAGGTTAGACCTATGATTGTTGAACCATCTGCAGGAGTGGACAGGATGTTTTTAGCTTTCTTGGTTGATGCCTACAGAGAAGAAGTAGTTAACAATGAAAAAAGGGTTGTTTTGTCTCTTGATCCTAGAATTGCAGCTTATCAAGTTGCTGTTTTTCCACTCGTTAACAAAGATGGATTAGACACAAAAGCTGAGCAGATATTCAAATCCTTGCTAGGGAAATTTAATGTTGTTTATGATAAGTCAGGCTCAATAGGTAGAAGGTACAGACGACAAGATGAGATAGGAACTCCTTACTGTATCACGATAGATTACGATACGTTAAGAGATGATACTGTTACTATTCGGGATAGGGACTCTATGAATCAAGTAAGAGTTAGATCAGAAGACCTTGTTTCTGTGATCTCTAAATTAATTAGTAAAGAATTAAGTTTCAATCAGCTGTAAGCCTTTCTTACAGCTGCTTCCATAATATCCTTGTTCCTCTTTGCTTCACCACTTGAGAAATGCTTTCTAACAGGTTCAAGTAGTTTTATTAGGTAATCAGCAGTAGCATTCTTTAGGTCTGCAGGATGGAGCTTGCCAGATCTAAAATCACTTTTCAAATCGTCAAACTTTTCATACTCTACTGTGCCTCCAAACTTCTCACTTCTTTCTACTTTGAATGGGAACTCAACAAGGTGTTCAACCCAGTTAAGAACAGGGTTGTAGCTTACATCCTTAGCTGGGCAAAATGCTGATTTTAGCTTTGCCTTAATCTGTTCTGGTTTGTCATGAATGAACACTGCTGTTTTTGGTTTAGATTTACTCATCTTCATTGACTTGATTACGTCTTTTATCTTGTCCTCTGGAACAGGATATATTGGTGGCTTCTGGAGCCCCATTATCAAGCTTTGGTGGATCGCAGCAGGTTTCACAACTTCCCCTTTGATCTTTAGCTGGTTAAACTTAATCTTGTCAGCTACATCTATTGCTATAACATGTGCCTTTCTTTGATCCATTCCTCCATGTGGTAAATGAATACTCTGGGCAAATATGTCTGCCACTTGCATGGCCGGATATATCAGTTGAGCAAAGTTAACTGATTCTCCTTCAGCTCTACCTGCAATAGTTATAGCTCTCTTTACTCTACTAACTGTTAAATTTTTGGAGATGTCCATGACGGTTTTCCAGTAATCATCATTGTTATGGTATAAGTCACTTCCTAGCACGAACTTTGTTTTACTAGGATCTCCACCCATTACCTTTATTGATATCCACAAAGCATCTTTAAAGTATCCAGCAGCCTCGTTTATACTCTTGAAATCGCCACCAAGCTTGTTGTTTATCCATGCATGCCAGTCAGCTATGAACACTTCTGTCTCTATCCCTGCCTTTTGAAGCTGCGCTATCTTCTTTCCACTAACAAGCCCTGTTCCTAAATGCACCAACCCAGAGACTTCAAAGCCTATGTAATGCTTCATTTTCTCTCCAGTACTAAGAAACTCCTTGATTCGGTTCTCTGTTAATAACTCTTCTGTTGGTCCTTTCTTTATCCATTCCATCCTTGTTTCAATGTCCATAACTTTAAAACAAGTAGTGCTTATATAAATTTATTGATACTTGTCTGAGGCGAAATTTTATAAACCATTGTGATTGTCTATAATTTAAGTCGGGGTAGTTCAGCTGGTAGAATGCCTGGCTCATGAGGCAACTGGGTAACCAGGTGGTCGCGGGTTCGAGTCCCGCCCCCGACACTCGAAATTCTTTTATATGATTATACTTTGTTACTGTCATGGGGGGAATTGTTAGTTTTCATCCATCTGATTACCTTGTGATATTAGCTTTCTCTGACCCACATGTTGATCCTTGCTCTAAGTATGCTAAACCAAAGCAGGTTTATGATGTGGTAGAATCTGGGGCTAACAACGTTGACTTGATTGTTGGATTGGGTGATTACTCTGGTAAGTATGTTAAAATAGTAACATCTACCTCCGAAGAAAATGGTGTTCCTTACATTGCAGTAATTGGCAATCACGATCTAAACGCCCAGAGCAGACAAAAGTTTTACGACGCCTACAATGATTTGTCTGATAGAGAAAGGGATGTTCTGTTAAGAATGGGATACGGCACAAACTTTAATTACGCGTTGCCAATAAGTAAGCAACCATCTCTCGAGTATCTGTTAAAGTCTGATAATAGCGGTCTACTCTTTAGGCATTACCCTATTCAAACACAAAGAGATATCGAGCATATGAATTATATTCTTGATAAATACAATCTTGAGCACTTGATCGTAGTGTCTGGTCATTTGCATACTCCTAACTGGATTAGAATAAAGTCTAATGGGAAAAGGCGGTGGATCCGAGCGCCTGGAGCTAACTTAAGAGATACCACCTTAGGTGATAAAATTGTGAGGAACGTTGTAATCCCCTCTTTAACCAAAGGAGACGCAAGAAGTAATAGTAAGTTCTACACACTGTGTACACTGTATTGGTATTTAGATGAACTTACTGTTGACACAAGGAGGATTAAAAAATGAGAGGCACTGTCGACTACATTATCGTATTAAAGGGAAGGAAACCTAATGAGTTAGAAAAGTACAGAAGGGAAAACAATATCGTTGTTAGTCTTGGGTATGGTCCGCAGTTTAGGGTTTGGAGAGGGAACTTGGCTGCAGGTGTTCATGCTTATGACTGGACTGATACTATTGTTAACATTCGTCTCAAGCCCGGAGAACTTAGAGTCGGAAATGTGCGTCTGCGCGTCCCGAAGGAATATATACTTGTTTTAAAACATACACCTAATGAGAATTTTGGACTGCCTGTCTTAAGTCTTGATGATCTTCTTAAGTAAAGTTCTTAAAGTTGAATATGGGCATTGTATTATGGTTTTGAAGAGTGTTGAAGACATATTTGTATTCTATGAGGATTATGGAGACACACTTATCTCTAAATTGAAGACTAGAAGAGATCTTGCTGAATTGCTTGATGATCAATGGCTACTCATTGCATCAGATCTTCATGTTGGTAGAGATATGTCTGCAGATGAGATAGCAAATGTGTTCAAGATGTATCATTCTGCTTACGACATAGGTGCTGTTGTTCTGCTTGGAGACATTCTGGATATTAGAACAAGAATACGTACCTATCACTACAATAAAGATGTGTCTGCGTATGAATCCCGAATCATTGATAACTATCAGGAACAGTTTTATCAGTTTACAACTGTGATGTCTGCTGCGTCAGATGGTGGTAAACCTGTGGCTGCTGTTGTTGGGAACCATGATCTTTCTACTCTTATATCTGACTACGCCTCTTTTATGATAGCTGCTAGTTATGAGCATCCTCGACTTAAAAGGTTAGGGTTTGGTTCTGGAGGCTTATCACAGTACCTTACAGACGCTGCGTATGGTACAGAGTTGATAGGAAGATTAGGTAAGCATTTTATTGCTTTCTCACACTACAACACACTTGTTCGTAAAAACATGCAAGAATCACACAGAGATGCAGCTATACGCAAGAAAAGAGCTTCAGTTTACAACCATGTTGCTTTTGAGTTAGGCCTTGAAGACAAGTTAAGGATTGTTGGCCACTACCATCCAAATGCACAACCGAGTGTGAGGACCTTTGCTTCAAGGAACAGAAGGAACTTTACAGTAATCCTTCCTTACTTTCTTTGGGACAATCCAAATATAACAATGTCTCTGCTAAAGAGAACGACTGACGGTAATATTATTATTGTTGAAAGTGTGTATGATCAGGAAGCTGAGACATTCTTTAATTCTTGTGTTTTTGATTTGCGTAAGAGCAAACAGAACGCAGTGGACAATGATCACACTTGGGATTAATTGGCTTGCATATCTCCTGCCCGTGCTTAACAAATAACGTGTTGACATCGTTCCAGTATCTCTTTGGTATCATCTTCTTTAGTGCCTGCTCTGTTTGATTTGGTGTGCTGTTCCAAGGCACTAACCCTAATCGTTTTGATATTCGGTTTACGTGAGTATCTACTGCTATTGCAGGTTTACCAAATCCATAGGCAAGGACTATGTTTGCGCATTTTCTTCCGATGCCCGGTAGTTTAAGTAATTCATCTACACTGTCTGGAACACCATACTTTGATACGTAAGCAGCAATCTTCTTTATTCGCTTAGCCTTCTGTCTGTAGAATCCTGCTGGTTTGATTAGTGAAGCAATTGTTTTTACGTTCGCCTTTGACAGTGATTCTGGGCTACTGTATCTCTTGAATAACCTTTCTGCTGCTGGATATGTAACACTGTCTCTTGTTCTTTGTGAGATCAGGCAGGAAATTAACACCTTAAACGGATCTTTGTACGGATGCTCTATTTTGTAGTGCTTCTTCAATGTCTTTATATAGTTAAGCATGGAAAACTTTATTACACAGCGTAAATAAATGTTTCCATGTACGTTAATGGAATTTACTACAAAAAGATAGGTAAAGGCCCTGTTTTGATCTTTATACACGGTTTACTGTCTAGTAGCACATTTTGGATTAAGCAGGTGGAGTTCTTTAGGCGAAACTACACATGCATCACAGTTGATTTAAGAGGTTATGGTCTATCAACTAGGCAAGGCGAAATTAGCTTAAACCAGTTTGCTAAGGACATCCGTGCCATTATGAATAAAGAGAAAGTTGTTCAGGCAGTTTTAATCGGGCACAGTATGGGTGGTGTTGTTGCACAAGTGTTTGCAGTTAATTATCCTTTAAGAGTGAAAGCTCTTGTACTTAGTAATACTCTCCGTAGGATCCCGAACACATCTAAAGTGGAGATGGAGATAAACAAGATTATTATAAATAAAAAAGAGTTTGATGAAGAGTCTTGGAGATCTTACCTTGAAAGTGTTGGAGCTATCATAATGAAATCACCATTCATATGGAGGAACAGAAAGCTAGTATCTGATCTTATGCAAATTGAGCACGATCTAAATGCTGGAGCTAAGTGGTTAGATAGTGTTAGAGCATTGCTTAGAGAGGAAGTAAAAACAGAGAAGATAAGACATCAAAGTTTAGTGATAGCCTCTTTGCTTGATCCTTTGCTTCCATTGACAATGGAAGTGTACAACCGATTAAAGAATAAAGAGCTTTTTGTGATTGCAAACTCTGGGCATCAATCACCTGTGGAGAGGCCAACTGTCTGGAATAAGAGAGTTGAGTTATTCCTTAAATCTATTTAAAGTTCTTAAGCAATGAGATGAAATCTTTAATATTATCCAGTGGAGAGTAGTCTGTGTGTCCATCGTACACGATTCTACCATTGATTATAGTCTTCACAACAGCGTCTCCTGTAGCAGAGTAAACAAGATTGCTAATCAAGTTATTCTTGTATAATGGAAGCATGTGTATGTTTGGTTTCAGTAGAACTATATCAGCTAAGTAACCTTGAGAAATTCTCCCTGCCTTTATTCCTATGATCTTTGCTCCATTCACTGTGGCTGTATCTAACACATCTTGGGCCTTTATTGAAGGATCCCAGTATTGATCCTTCTGTTTTAAAGCCATCATCCTCATCTCTCTGAACATGTCTAGTGAATTATTGCTAACAGGACCATCTGTACCAAGCCCAACTACAATTTCTCTGTCCTTGAATTCCTTATACGGAAAGAATCCGCCAGTAGCAAGTTTCATGTTTGAGGCTGGGCAGTGGACCACTTTTGCCCCTCTTTGTTTTATAAGTTCTATCTCCCAGTTAGCTACCCATCCTAAGTGTGCAAGTATAACATTCTTGTCTAGAAAGCCAATAGAGTCAAGGTACTCCACTGGAAGTTTTCCTGTTTTCTTCTTGCATTCAAACACTTCTTCCCTTGTTTCTGAAGCATGGATATGAAGATCCACCTTGTATCTGTCTGCTAACTCCTTTGATTTCACTAAGTACTCCTCACTTACTGTGTAAACAGCGTGCGGTTGAATTACTGGAAGCTCTGCCTTGCTTATGAGATCTTTAACTTTATCTTCCTCTAGTTTATCATTTATAACAACGTATCCTGCTTTTAATCTTATGCCAACATCTCTCGCAGCCTCTATAACACCGTCTGGATCCCACATGTCCAGACAAGCTGTTGTACCTGTTGAAACCATCTCTTGGAACGCCATTTTACTGCTGTTGTACTCAATATTGTAATCATATTTATCTTCTACTTTCCAGTTTCTATTTAGCCAATCAAACAAAGGCATATCCTCTGAAAATCCTCTCATAACATACATGGCTGCGTGGGTATGACTGTTTATTAATCCAGGCATCGCTATTAATCCTTTGCAGTCTATCACTTGTTCACCACTTCTTGGTGTTATATCTCCAATCTCCTCTATTGTCTCCGCTAAGCGGATGTCCTTGTTCTCAAGTATGTCCCTGTTTTCATTCTGTGTTATTATGTACCTACAGTTCTTCAATAGCATAATCTACCACCTTTCCAATTTGTGTGTACTCATCCTGTTTCTCAACTTCCAGTTCTACTTTTAGTCTCTTCTTGTACAGTGGAGCATTCAACACTATTGTCTCTGCTTCTCCACCTTCAAATGCAGGGCTTACACCGTCTGGAGCATCCAGCTGCTTCCCAACAGCGTGGTCCATTTTATCAGCAGCAGTGGATATTATTATCCAATCAAATCCAAATCTTTTTAACTCTTTCATGTACGTTCTCTGATCCTTTCTCCATAGTGGTGAGAACACTACAAGCCCAAGATCGTTACAGACTTGATTGATCCTCATTCGTTGATAGTCTGAGAGTATTGCTCCTGTGTACACACCATACAAATTGTACCGTTCTTTTGCAGTTTTTAGAAGCTCTTTTAGATCATCGAGTTCCTTTTCTTTTATGCCTTCTGTTTCCTTTATTAGGACTGGTATACCTGTTAGTTCCTGGTAAGCGTCTGCTATCTCCATTCCTGGTGTGTGAAACATCCATGAATTTGGGTTTTTAGAGCGCATTATAAGCAGACATTTCACACTAAACCCATTGAGTAGAGCACAGTGTAAAGCAAATACACTGTCCTTCCCTCCTGTAAACAAAACACCAACGTTCATACAATCCTTACATTATGAGTCTATATATAAATTTTTAAAGGTGAAATATTGCATTATCCTATGCAGAGTTATCTATTATGGGCAGGAAGAATAGCTAGTGTACTTCGGATTATCAGAGTTAAGGGGTGGAAGTATGACACTTTATAAAGTTTCCAGGTCTATGGACGTAAAGGATGGGATTGGTGGAGTTACTTTGTACTTAGTGCCTCAAGGTGACGAGATTAAAGCAATAGTGGTAGGACAGAAAATTGAAAATCTCTCTCAAGGGCCGAGTGAGTGGGAGACTCTTACCAAGTACATGGAGTTTAACTCCATAGAGCAAGCGTACGAAGAGTTTCTTTCTGACAAGGACTTCAGGCCGAAAGAAGAAGGAGAGGATAGTCGTTGGTGGGAGTTGTGGAAGAAACCAGCTGTTCCTATACCGTTGTCTACACTTGAGAAGATTATTAAAGAGGAGATCCCTGTAGATAAGTGGCTAGGATTCATAATTACCGAAGAAGAGGATCCCTGTAGATGATTGGACAAACCTCACAAAATTTATATAAGAACGGTATTAATTCCTCATATGAATATTCTAACAGAGTATGAGATAGAACATGGACCCTTTCTTAAAGGGCAGGTTGAACGAGCGAAATTATTGAAGTACACTGTAAAGAAGGATTATGAGACCTCTAGAACAATTGCGTTCACCGTTGGAAAAGATGAAAAACATTCTGTCATGTACAATAAGACTAAGCATGAGTGGAGTTGTGACTGTAGATGGTTCTCCATGAAATCAACGTACTGTTCGCATATCCTTGCTGTTCATCTTTACTTACAAAGATGATTTTAATTTTAGCTTGATTCCTATAGCACTAGCCAAAAGGTGTATAGCTATTGTGAAAACTAAAAGAAGGATAACAGCACTAATTGTTAACTTATACTTTAAGTTTATGCCAATTAAACTTGTTAGCATAAAATCTGTTTGATCAAGTGGGAAGAATGTTTTTCCTGGTTTTATCTTAAGCCTTCTTTTCAAAAAACTCCCGATGAGATCTCCTATCATAGCGAGGAATCCTAGAAGTGTTCCGTAGATTACGTCATTAAAAACAATGCAACCTGTTAGACTACCTCCAATCACACCAGCAGCAAAACCTTTCCATGTTTTGTTTTTACCAAATATTGGCTCACCATTTATCTTTTTATTTAAGTCAATGGGTATCTTTCCGCCGAATACTGTTGGGGCGCCATTTGCAATGTAAGCTGGCAACGCGTAAAGTAGTACCTCAAGCATGCAACACACCTCTTGCTGACCAAGTGTAGTCAATTAAACTGTAAACAATAATAGCAGCTGTTAACACTAACAGCCATTCTGGGAGCGTGAAAAACAACTTTGCAAGTATGGTTACAGTTAAGAAGAATGTCTTTATTTTGCCGCTAAACCGGGCAGATAGTACTTTTCTACGCATTAGAGACATCGACCTAATCATAGCCACCCATAACATCCTAAACACTACTAATGCAATAAACCATTTTGGAAAGTTAAATGTTATTACAGCCATGCTAAACAGGAGAGCGTCTGCAAATGGATCTAGTATTGATCCAAATTTTGTGACGGTCTTTAATTTTCGTGCTACAAATCCATCTAAAATATCACTTACAATGCCCAGCACAAAGAAGTACGGAGAATAAACATCTAGACCAATGAATGCAGCGCATAGTACTCTAAACCAGGTTAACATGTTTGCATAGTTCATGTTAATTTACTACGCCATTAGATTTATAAATACTGCTGTTCTATTTTATGCAATGAACTGGTATTTAGTAGTGTTGGCATACTTTATCGGTGCAATCCCTACAGGTTACATTGTAGGGAAGATGAAAGGTATTGACATTAAGAGTAAATATAGTGGTAATATTGGTGGTGCTAATGCTATTAGGTCTTTAGGTGTGTTTTTAGGCGTACTCGTAGGTGTAACTGATATCCTTAAGGCTTATCTTGCTGTTTACCTTGCTACTCCTTATGGGAGTTTAACTACTGCTGGAGCTGCACTTGCAGTTGTTTTAGGAAATGTGTTTAATGTATTCTTAAATTTTAAAGGTGGAAAAGGTATGGCTCACATTTTTGGTGCGCTGATTGCTATTCATCCAGTGTCGTTTTTAATCATCGCTGTTATTGAATGGGGAGTCTTTGTTTTCAAAAGATATACATCCCTAGCGAACCTTGTTTCAGCACCTTTTCTTGGACCTGTGATGTACGCTGTGACAGGTGATCCAAATTACTTCTTTTTGGGTCTCTTGTTAATGTTAATTGTTTACTTCTCTCATAGGGAGAATATTGAAAGATTAATGAATGGTACAGAGTGGAGGTGGGGTTATGTATGATGTACTGTTAATAGTATTAGCGTATCTTATTGGGAGTATACCATTTTCTTTTATAGTCTCTAAAATTGTTAAAGCCAAGGACTTGAGGTATCATGGATCAAAGACTGTTGGAGCTATGAACGTTTACAGAATGACAAAGAGTATTCCTTTAACCGCACTTGCTGGGTTGCTCGATGGGTCAAAAGGTGTTATTGCTGCTCTCTTAGCTAATTATGCATCTTACCCAATGACACTTGTGTTTCTAGGTATGGCTGTTGTGATTGGGCATTGTTTCCCAATTTTCCTTAAGTTTAAAGGTGGGAGAGGTGTTGCTGCAAGTGCTGGGTTTAGTCTCGTTGTATACCCACTTGCAGTTTTGGTTTGGCTGATCATTGTTGGCTTGTTTACAGCTTTGCTGAAGTATAAGTACTATGCAATATACCTTGCTAACCTACTTACAGCAATATTTGCTTTGATTTACGCGTCTCCACCAGTGAGTTATGCTATAGTGGGAATACTAGTTGTGATAAGTATAGCCTCTTATGACCGCTTGATAGACACTATTACTAGAAGGACAAAGCACTTAGGGCTGGTATGATGAGAACATTTGATGGAGCTAGCTTTAAGAAAGCAATAGAGGTTAGTGTTAAGTGGCTTGATGTGAACAAACAGATTGTGAACGATTTAAACGTTTACCCTGTTCCTGATGGAGATACAGGAACAAACATGTATTTAACTTTGGCAGGTGTGCACGAAGCAATTAAGGGCGTGAAGTCAAGTGCTATATCTGATGTTGTTGAGAAAGCAGCAGAGGCAGCACTTATGAATGCAAGGGGAAATTCTGGAACAGCACTTTCTCAGTTCTTCATTGGGTTCTCAGACAGTGTTAAAGGGAAGAGGAAAGTGACTACAAAAGAGCTTGCTGATGCATTTAAAAAGGGAGCAGAGCAAGCTTACTTTGCGTTTGCTGAGCCTGTTGAGGGAACAATACTAACAGTCATGCGGGAGGCAGCTGAGGCTGCTGCCAAATCAGCAGCATTGAACACGTCAATAAAAAAGGTGCTTGAGGACGTGATTGAGGCAGCTGAAAAGGCATTGAAGAAAACACCAGAGATGCTGCCTGTTCTTGCTGAGGCTGGTGTTGTTGATGCAGGAGGTAAAGGATTTGTTTACATGTTAGAAGCTTGGTTAGGTCGAATTGATAGGAATGTAAAAAAATCAAAAACCATCACCTTAACACCAAAAATAGAGTATAAGGATCTAGAGTACAGGTATTGCACAGAGTTTATCGTGAATTCTAAAGTTGATGAGAGATTTAAGTCAAAGCTGTCTAAATTTGGAGGATCTTTGCTCGTTGTAGGATCAAAGAATATGACTAAAGTTCATATTCATACAAATGACCCAGATAAGGTCTTTGCATTTGCAAAGCAGTATGGTGAGTTGAGGAATGTGAAGGTAGATGATATGCAAGAGCAGCACACTAATCTCCTGTTTGACCCATTTGCAGTTATAGCTGTTGTTCCTGGTAAAGGTATAGCAAAGGAGTTTCTTAGGTTAGGTGCGGACATTATTATTTATGGTGGACAGACGATGAATCCATCAGTTAAAGACATAAAGCAAGCAGTTGAGAATTGTAGGTTCAACAAGGTGGTTATCCTGCCAAACAACAAGAATGTTCAAACCACAGCAGAGTTGGTTAAAAGTGTTAGCAAGAAGAAAGTGTATGTATTACCAACGAAAACAATCCCCCAGGGTTTAAAGGCTATATTATCTATGGACAAGACAAAACCTGTTGAGTACAATATGAAAAACATTAATTTAAACGTTACAACGATTGAGATTACTTACGCTACAAGAACAACAAAGTCAGTTAAAAAAGGAGAGATAGTTGCTATAAAGAGCGGAAAGATTGTTGGTAGTGGAACTGATCCAACAGACTTAGCTATAGAACTACTAAAAGGTATAAAAGGCAAGAAGATTTACATATTCTATAGCAAAGATGTGAAGATGATTGATGCACTTAAGTTAGATGCTCTGTTGGTAAAAACTAATCATGTTAGGATACGAAAAGGTTATCAACCTCATTATCATTATATAATAGCGGTGATATAATGAGAATACTTGGATGCTATACTGCTGTATTACCAAAACACATTATGAAAAAGTACAAGATAGACCTACTGAAGATTCCAATAATCATCGACGGAGTTCCTGGTGATTATTCTTATGAAGACCTTGTAAAAGCATTTGATGCTAGGAGACATATAACAACAAGTGCTAATACTGTTGGGGAGTTCCTTTCTGAGTTTAAAAAGGGCAAAACCCTCTTTGTTTCTCCTTCTGAAAAAGTTAGTGCTGAGTACAACAACGCTGTTATTGCGTCAAGAATGGCTAATGCTACGGTTGTGAACTCTAGGAATCTTTTTGGTGCAGAGGGCTTAGTACTATGGAAAGCTGCTGAGTTGAAAGGCAATGTAGAGAAGTTAAAGGAGTATAGAAACCATGTAAAGATCATTGGCGTTTTACCAACGTTGGAAGCATTAAGGAGTAGTGGGAAGGCAAACAACATCTCCGCTATAGTAGCATCTGGTCTAAGGGTGAAGTTAGTTATAGAAATAGACAAAGGAGAGATTTCTGTTGTTAAGAAATTCCTTAACTATGAAAAGGCACTTAATTATCTACTAGACATAGTTAGAAAGGAAGCTAAGGATCGCGTATTTATTAATTACAGCTATCCTCCTGTTCCGTTAGACAGAGTTAAGGATGAGTTGTCTAAAAACTTTAATAATGTCTTGGTTGAGCAAGTGAGTCCTGTTGGTTTAGCTCACTTAGGTAGAGGTGTAGTTGGTGTAGCTTATGAGTATTAACCGGTCAGAACTCTAAGCTCCTCATGGTTCAGAGCTCATGAGGTTCATCATCCCATATCTTATTAGCATTCTTTGTTTATAAAGATTGAGTTCCATGTGCGTAGATGCCTCTCACCTTAATTTTTGATTGCTTGGTAACGTCTCTAATGGATCTCATATAGTTAGACAGTCTTGCATTATTAGAGACGATTTTGTAGCTTTCTGGATAGTTTTCTTTTAACCACTCTCTAAACTCTCTACCGCTTGCTTTTAGATTTATGAACTCAAAGAAGTATGAGTCTACAAACTCTTTAGTTTCATTGATTAGTTCCTTTACATCAACTAAGTGTGGAATAATTGGAGACACGAACATGTAGTTTTTAATCTTGTTCTCATGGAGTTCTTTTAGTGATTCCACTCTTTCACTGTGGCTTGAAGAAAATGGTTCCAACTGCGCTTTTACACTGCTGTCAAACCCATTAACTGTTAATCCTACTTCAATATTACTAAACATTCTAAATACAGTAAGATCACGTAGTACCAACTTAGACTTTGTTAGTATGGTAAGTGCTATATCTTTATTCATTGATTCTAAGATTCTCCGCGTAAGTTTAAATTCTCTCTCGATAGGCTGATAGGGATCACTAACGCTACTCATGACTACTGTACCACTTGGTTTTTCATTTTTGACCAAGTTTGGCAGATTATCCTTCACAACTACCCACTCGCCCCATTTTCCGTATTTGTACCACTTACACATAAATTTAGCATAACAATATTTGCAGGCGTGCTGGCATCCAATGTACTGATTTATGACGTAATCTACCCCTGGAATTTTAGTTGGAGTGAATACTCTCTTTGCTTCTTTTTTGATAATCCTCATAGGCTCGCTAATTCTTGGCTATTTTTATACGTTTTCCCAGTAATGTGCCTTTGTGAAAACGGAAAACGTTTTAAATGTAAAGGTTTTATTCCTTTTTACGCCTCGGTAGCTCAGTTGGTCAGAGCACCGGTCTTGTAAACCGGGGGTCGTGGGTTCGAATCCCACCCGGGGCTTTCTAATGATAAAAAACTTTATAAAACTGAAATTATCCCTGTTTGAGAGGTGATTTTATGAGGTACGCTAAGCATACAGAACAACCATATATTATCTTTAGTTTAGTTGATCATGAAAAAATAAGGCTTAGAAACCTAACTAAAGCCCTAGGATCTGAGCTTAAAGGAACGAAAGGCTTAGGCTTTTTAGAAGATTTACAAATTAAAGTTACTGACGCTTCTGGTAATCCTATCTTGACATGGGATCCATTAGAAAAGCAGGCAACAATACATGATAGCTATAAAACCGCATTCCAGGAGCCAATAGGTTTTATTACAGAGAATGGGTACTTTAGTGTTGATAGATATGGTATTCATTACCATGAAGTAAAATCACAACACCCAGGGCCTGTTATGCTAGTTGTGTCAAAGCATCCCATGGGAGATGAAAACTATCTCCTACTTCTGAACCCTGATGGAAGAAAACCACTAAAAGTAGAGTATGACCAAGGGCGTGAGATAGTGTTGGACGGTTTGGACAAAGTAATTTCAGACGAACTTGAACTTGAGCAGGAATTTTAATACAACAGGTTTATTAACTACTATGCAATAGTAACATTTATAAACAATGGATTTCTTTAATTTTTATGATGAGTAGACTTGTACCCGTAAAAAAACTGGAGGAATCTATTGAGAAAGGTACTCTTATAGCAAAATTACAGTCTACAAGTATTCTAGACGAGGAGTTTATGTTGACTATTGCTGGTTACAAAGTGGGTAATGGCAGGCTTGTGTTTGACAAGCCACTTCGTTTTAAGTTAGAAGCGTACGATGGAAAGTTAGATGCTATCCGTCTCTTGAATTGGTACACGTCAATAGCAAAGAAAATTGAACACGAACACAGAGAGGCTTTAAAGCTTGCAGAGAATGGTTATGATATTCATTACAACCACCGCACTGGCGAGTACTACCTTCAGAGGGGAAGAAAAAGGGTAATTCTGGGAGACAAGTTTAGCTTAGATTATGATTATGCGCGTTATCTGCTAGGTAGTCAGTAAATTTTTAATACTGAAATTCGTTGGTTTTTTTATGTCAATAAAGGATGAATTAGACAAAGCAAGAAGGGCGAGTGAACTAGTATCACTAATGGAAGAGAGATACAATACTATTAAGACTCTTTATCCACTTGAGCTAGATTTCAATATTGTTTATCAGTTGAGCCCTCTGTCAGATGCTCCTTTTGATCGTGATATGTTATGGCCAGTCTCACATATTCAAGTAGATATCCTTAGATACAGTGTTGTTGGGGAAATAGCATTCTTTAGGCGTATGGTTGTTTTAGACCAAAACATTGTAGAAGTGCCACTTCATGTGGATTTCTCTAAGCGTGCAGATGCTTTAGGGCAGGAGGCCATAGAGATTATAGAACCATCACTCTACATTGGACTAGAGGTAGACGAAGCAGAGTACGCAGCTGCTGACATCAAATCTTTTGTTAGAAATTTGTTGGAGTACGTTGAGAATATCTATCATAGCGGTGTAGAGCTTGTAAAGAAAAAACCGTACACTATACAAGCGATTTTAGACGAGTACTACTTCAAAGGAGAGAAGATAGGAGACTTAAACACAGACCCAAATGATTTAGAAGCAAGAATAAAGACCTTGAGTTCAAACGGTGATGTACTTGTTGGAGTCTAAGTTGTCTTTGTATGGGATCGATTTAAGTGTTGTTCAGAATGAAGCCAGTAAGTACATAAGGATTAACTCAATACAGTACGGTCTAGGAAGATTAATTCTTAATAGAGAGTTCGCTGTCCCGCAGGATATAAACACTGAAGACGAACTTAGAAGTTATGTCATAAAGATAGTTGACAGTTTTAGTGAGGTTGCTGAGTTTCTGAACATGTACAATGTAAATTTAGTATTAAAGAAGGATTGTTATATGGTTGGAAATACTGTACTTGGCATTCGAAACCATTTTAAAACTGAAGAAGCAGTGTTGTTTTATGGACGTACTTGAGGATCCAAGGAAGGTATTGGATAATGCACTTAGGGAAAGGGATGAAATGTCTAAAGAGCTGCTTCCTTTACTGGACAATCTAGAAAGCTTCTTAAAGAGAAATGGTATTTCCGGCTCAATTGTAGGAGGTGTGGTTGTAGACACAAGATACCAACCACCTGTTTACCCTTCTGCACAGCTACACATATACGGCATCCATAAGGTGGGAACACTGCACCTAGACAAGAAGCTAGATTTAGATGGATGGGAATTGCTAAGACGAGGAAAAGCATATCTTTCTGATGTCATCGGAGAGATTTATACACAGCATGAACAAGCATTGGATATAATCTCTAAGGAAAATGTAGACGTGTCTTATATTGATGGGTTTTACTATGTAAATAATGAGCCTGTCGGTGATCCAAAGCACGGCATCTTTCTCTAGAGCCAGTTCTGTTATCTCACTGGTGTGACATTATAGGCTTTTATATAGAGCTCTGCGATTGCGAGAAGTTTATGTATGTTCAGTGTTGCGTTCTATTTAATAAGTTTGCAGAACTCTAAAACCAAAACTTTATAAATAGGATTGAATAATATTGTTTCTATGACGTCTCCGTTGGATGTGAAACCAAGTGAACTGATCATTAATCTAGCTAGTGAACTAAAAAAGGAGTTAACCATACCAGAGTGGGCAAAGTTTGTTAAAACAGGTCCACATAAAGAGCGCCCACCACAGCAAGATGACTGGTGGTGGATAAGAGCAGCTTCTATACTAAGAGCTCTGTACAAAAGACCTACAGGCGTAGAAAGACTAAGGACTAAGTATGGGGGTAGAAAAAATAGAGGACATAAGCCAGAGAGATTTGTAAAAGCGTCAGGAAAGATTATAAGAACAATACTTCAACAGTTAGAGCAAAAGGGCTATGTAAAGAAAAGCGATAAAGGTAGGTCCTTGACGCCAGAAGGTATGAAGTTATTGGCTAAGGCAGCCAAAGGTGTTGCTCATGACAAGTAGGAAAACAAATGTGCTTAAAAAGCGAATAGCTACAGTACTTAATAAGACAGTCGGAGCTCCTGCTTGGGCCATACTTCGAAAGTTTGGAAAAAGAAGATCGCATAGATGGAGACTTAACCCACAGGTAAGAAGGAATTGGAGACAAACAAGACTTAAGCTGAAGTGATGATTATGGAGAGAATATACACTATTCCATTGCGTAGGGAGTTTACAAAGGTACCTATCTATAAAAGAAGTAAGAAGGCTGTTAAGGCTGTTAGACAATTTATAATGCGTCACATGAAGTCTGAGAATGTCATAATTCACAGCAGTGTTAATGAGTACATTTGGAGTAGGGGTGCTAAGAACCCACCTGCAAGGGTTAAGGTTGTAGCAAAGAAAGAGGATGATAAGGTTAGTGTTGTTTTATTTGGGTACAAGCCAAAGGAGAGTAAAGAAGCACCAAAGAAAAAGATAGAGAAAAAGGTTGAAACTGAGGAGAAAAAGATGAAGAAATCTGAAGAGAAAAAAGATAAAGAGGAGAAGAAAAATGGATAATGATAAAGTTATAGAGTACCAGCTTCTAAGACAGAGTTTAGATGAGGGTATTAGGGCCATAGAAGATCTAAGCCGAAGGAAACAAGATTATGAAATGACTCTAAAAGCTCTAGAAGATATTTCTCCTGGTAAAGACATCGTTGTCCCACTAGGACCTGGTGTATACATTGAGGCAACTGTTAAGGATTCTAAACCTCTTGTTAGCGTTGGTGATAATATCCATGTTAGTAAAGATTTTGAAGCAACAAAATCTTTGGTTAAAAACCAAATAAAATTGTATGAACAAATGGCTAAGGACGTGGAATCCCAAGTGAATCAAATAGCGCAGAAACTCCAAGCTGTTGAAAAGGAGCTCCAAAAAATACTTAGGGAGCAAAAATCTAAGAAAAAACATGAAAAATGAGCTTGTGGTATTTGTTATTGTGGTAATAGTTAGCTTTGTTCTTTGGGTTCTAGTAACACCAGGTGCAACAGAAGTTTCCTTTAGATTTGTTCCTGGTATAGCATACAAATCAATGCAGCATGAACAAATGAGTTTAATTCTTACAAACGGTACCCAACCATTTGCTGTGTCAAACTATTTAATATATGTAGATAATGGGGTCCGTTACAAGATTTACCATGGAAAGTGGATGGATAGCACTGCTGTGGTAAATGGAACAAATCCTAAAGCGCTGTTAAGTGAAGGAATTTACCTATTTTATACCTATCATAATCTGACTGTTATTACTCCTACAGGTATAATTAGTAGATTGCCGACCGCAAAAGACTACTCTCCTATTGTTATTAACGATACATTATACTTGTTCACATGCAATAATATATATTACACATACGATTTTGTATGGGTAAGACATGATTACAACCTAACTTGTGATCGAATACAAGCTGTTTATTATAAGTTCCCTTGGTTATTTTTCATTAAGGATGGAAAACTATTCTACAGAATAAAGACAGTTGATTGGTCAAATGATATTTTTCTATCAAATGCAGAAGCTGTCTCGTGTATAGCTGGGAAAGAACTTAATTGCTATGTTGGAACAAGCAAGGGTGTACTACTCTATAAATATTCAGATCACTGGGAAGAGCCAAAGGTAATTGCTAATGGAATGTCTAACTATGTTTCAGCTTCAGACGATTTCTTGTTTTGGTCTGATGGTAAACTTATTTACTATATGATTCGATAAGGATATAAACCATGGATTTAAATATTTCTCATGTTTAATTCGTTGAAGCAGAAGTTGAAGAGCGCGGTTGAACGTCTAGTGAAGGGAGTAAAGCAAAAAGAAGGCACTAAGCCATCGCCAGCTGGACCTCCTAAACCAGCTAAAAAGCATGAGGAGAAGAAAACACGGTCTAAAAGACCTGAAAGGAGGAAGACTGAGAAACCTTGTAAAAAGCCTGAAAAGAAGAGCATTGCAGAAGTGGTAGCAGAGAAAATAACCACTCGGGAAATTTCTGATGAGAAGTTTGAGTCACTATTCGAACCAATGTGGGTAACTTTACTTGAGAATAGCGTTGCATTTGAAGTTGTTGAGGCCATAAAAGAAGAACTTAAGAAAAGCATGAAAAAAGTGAGGAGAGGAAAAGAAAAAGAAGAGATACTATTAGCGTTAAGGCGTGCATTTGAGTCTGTTTTACTTGATCCTCCAGAGCTAGAGATAAAGAATAAGCCAACAGTAATAATGTTTGTTGGCGTTAATGGAGCAGGAAAGACAACTACTCTAGCAAAGATGGCTTACTATCTAAAAAATAAAGGATACTCCTGTGTTATCGCTGCGTCAGACACTTTTAGAGCTGCTTCAATAGAGCAATTGGAGAAGCATGCTGCTAATCTTGATGTACACGTTATAAAGCATACATATGGGTCTGATGCAGCAGCTGTTGCCTTTGATGCTATAAAACACGCAAAGGCAAAGGGTATTGATGTTGTTCTTATAGACACGGCTGGGAGGTCTCACTCAAATGTTAACCTTATGGACGAGTTGAAAAAGATAAAGAGAGTTACAAGTCCAGATTATGTTATCTTTGTCGGTGATGCGCTAACTGGTAATGATGCGGTTAATCAAGCGAAGAGTTTTAACGACGCAGTAGGTATAGATTATGTTATCCTATCAAAGAGTGATGTTGACCAAAAGGGAGGTGCTGTGCTTTCTATTGCTTATGTGACAAAAAAGCCAATACTTTTCCTTGGAACAGGTCAATCCTATGAAGACCTGGTCAAATTTGATAAAAAGGAGATAATAGATAAGATAAT
>CAZCWL010000003.1:30344-38010 GCA_964502435.1 Candidatus Woesearchaeota archaeon
TAGTATTGAGGCTTCTGCATTTAAATCTCTGTTGTTAATAGCTACTATCGTATTTATACTTATAGCTGGCCTTAACGGAGTATTAACAAAAGTACTACATGCTAACACTACGCAAGTGTTGATTTTAGGATTAACAACGTTTTTCATGATTATGTCTTTCTACCCACAAGCTGTGTTTCAGGGCAGGAGGAAGTATAATGAATACTACATTTTTACGTTAATCTCATCTTTAGCTAAGGTTGGATTTGGATTGCTGCTTTTTGTGTACGTTGGAGTAGAAGTAGCTTTGTTAGCGTTTTTAATGTCTTTCTTCATACCCCTCGTTTATGGTATGTGGAAAGTTGGTGTGCCAAGCATTAGAAACGTAAAAATTAGTGAATTTTTATCACCTGCTAAACGTATCCTTGCTCCTGTGCTTATCCTCCTTATCATGATAAATATCAACCTCTTGTTTGTAAGGTATTACTTCCCTGTTGAGTCAGGGCTTTATTCTCTTATACTATTGGTCGATAGAGGTTTTTACCTATTTTCTATGTTCCTGTGTTTTATGCTTGTGCCTGAAGTTGCAGCAAGGAGGCACAAGAAAGGAAGTGAAAGACTTCAAGTACTTTCTAAGACGTACTTTACTTACTTCATTTTTTCCCTACCTGTATTCCTATGTATGATGGAGCCATCCTGGGCTATCGGATTGATCTTGCCAGCATTTCTTCAAGCTTCAGCTTACTCTTCTCTTGTAACAGCTACCTTTTTCCTTGTTGGAGGTGTTAATCTAATCGGGTTTTATCTGATTTCTAGTGGAGATTATAAAGCGGTTTATCCTATGTTGGGATTTCTCCTCCTGGAGATTGTATTGTTTTTCCTTCTCCATAGAAATGTGTATGACATATTTTACTCCCACTTTATAGTGTTTCTTGGGCTATTTTTGACACTGTCTTTCATGCTAGCAAAAAATATTAAAGAGGCAAGCGATTAGTATACGTATGGAAGTAGATCAAATGATACTTGATTTCCTAGAACAAGGCCCAAAGACAAAGAAGCAGATATTAGACTTTATGCAGATGAATGGCGTAAAAAAGGAAAAGGTTATGTCTACATTGAGTACGTTAAGAGAAGCTAATAAAGTAAGGAGATACTACGAAACTGGTGCAATACATTACGCTCTTGTGAGTGAACAGAAAGAGCCTGAGTTTAAGGAACCAGAGGTTAGTGAAGAGGTTCAGGAGGTTCAAAAGAAAGAGGAAAAGCCCACCATTAGCGTTAACAAATTAAGCACTGCTAAGTATATCTTAGCATTTGTTGTTGCTGTATTAGTGCTACTCCTTGTAATGCTGTTTGTAAAATGAACAATAACTCTTTAATGGACACTTTCTACAGTTAGGTTTCTTTCTACAGTATTCCTTTGCTAGTTTTACTAGGAGAGCATGAAACTCATTATAGTAGTTTGCTGGAAGGTTGGTTTCAACAAACTTCCTTACTTCCTCGTATCCACTAATATCAAATCCTAACCTATTAAAAATCCTCTTTGTGTAAGCATCAACAACAAATATACCCTTACCAAGAGCATATAAAAGTATTGAGTCTGCCGTCTCCTTGCCAATACCTTTTACACTGAGTAAAAGTTGTCTAACTTTGTCTACTGGCATGGACTTAAGAGTTTCTATACTGTATTTATCTAGCAGTTTAACGATTGCCTTTATCCTCTCTGCTTTCTGTTTGTAGAATCCAGAGCTTCTTATACGATTTTCTAACTCCTTTCTACTTATGGATCTCATCTTGCTAAGTGATATTGGTTTTAGGTTCTTTATGGCCTTCTCAACGTTTTTCCACGATGTGTTCTGTGTTAGTATTGCACCGATTATAACTTCTAACTCATTGTCAGCTGGCCACCAGTGTTGTGGTCCAAACTCTGAGTATAGTTTTCTATACACATCCAGAAGCTTCATGATAACCACTCTATAATCTCTTCCATTGTAGATCTGTCTAGAAGGTCAGTGCCATGAAGTGGAGTATCCTTAACCCACAGTGTTGCATTAAGTCTATTAGCGAGGTATACAGAAGAGTTACATGCGTACGTATCATCCTTCCCCACAACTATAAGAATATCTTTGTTACAGTCTGTGTTAGTCACATCTAAGCCGTGGTAGTTTAACCCTGGAGAAAGTAGAACTATCTTTTCACCTTTACAACACATCAATGCAGCGTTTGCACCAATGCTTGCTCCAACAACATAAACTGTCTCTGTTCTATTCTGTAATAGGTCTATGGCTTTACACACATCTTGCTTCATGCCTAGAAACTCTTGCTTGTTCATGTTAAACCATGTACCTGTTGATGAGCCATGGCCTCTTAGGTCTATTGCCATCACTGTATAGTCTTTACTATTAAGTAATGTGGCAAATCTAACGTAATCAGATTTACTCCCAGCCATCATATGGACAAGCAATACACCCCTATCTGCTCCAGGATAGATAAAGTATGATATGTTATAACCATCACTTTTGAATTGTCCTGTTTCAACACAGCCAAGTGAAAGTATCACTAATCCGACCAGAAAGTACCAACACCTCATATAACCACCTAGTCTACTACGTAGATCTTGTCTCCTTCTCTCACTTTGTCTAGTACTAGTATACCTATCTCCTCTCCTGCCTCTGCTTGGTTTATTGCTTTCTTGTCTTTTTGCATAGACTCTACAATCTGCTGAAAATCTGTTCTATTGCCTTTTATGCGTATTGTGTCTCCAAGTTTTAGTCTGTCACTTAACTTTACTGCTGCTACGTGAATGCCGGAAAAGTAATGTGTTACAACCCCCACCTCTCTCATAAGCTTTTTACACACTCTTGCAAATTTAACCTTTTCTAAGGCATGGTGCACTGGAAAACCTTTTTAAGACTTTTTATTAGCAAGTTTTATGCACACAGTAGACTTACCATTGCACACTGGAAGAGCTCCACGCTGGCTTTTTAATCGCATGGTAAAACTAAGTAAGACTATAATGGAGTTTATTATGGATGAGTATGGAACTGAAGAATTGCTAAAAAGAATGGCAGATGGATATTGGTTCCAGGCATTCTCAAACGTTCTTGGTTTTGATTGGCACTCGTCTGGCTCTACAACTACAACAATGGGTGCTGTTAAGGTTGCTAGCTCAGAACTTGAGATTGGTGTTGCTGGAGGTAAAGGGAAGGTAGCATTGAAAACGCCTGAACAAATAGTTGCTAATGGAGATAGGATAGGCCTATCTGATAAACGTATAAACAGATTAATATTAAGTAGCAAGATGAGTGCAAAAGTAGATAACTCTGTTGTTCAAGATGGTTACTCTCTTTATCACCATACTATAATATTTGACAGACATGGTAACTGGACAGTTGTACAGCAGGGTATGAGGGACAACTGGGCAAGGCGCTACCATTGGCACAACGCTGACAAATTTGTATTGGATCCGCATAGTACTGTTTGGTCAGAACGTGTGCATACCAACGTGTTAAATCTTACTTCTAAGGAGCATGAACTAGTGAGGAAGATTAGTGTTGACCTTGTAAAGGATAATCCAACACACATCAAACTGCCAAAACATCATAACATTGTGATTACGAAACGTATTAAGCAGACACTCAAGAGATTGTATGAAATCCAACCAAAAGATTATGAGGATCTCATATCTGTGAGAGGAGTTGGACCAAAAACAATCCGTGCGCTAGCACTAACATCGAATTTGATTTATGGAGCCCCTTTGTCATGGAAAGACATGACTATATACTCATTCGCACATGGGGGAAAAGATGGTGTACCATACCCTGTTAACAGGCGTGTTTATGATAGGACTTTGCGCGTTCTAAGACAGGCAATAGAGCAGTCAAAAATAGGAGACTATGAAAAGAGAAAAGCACTTAAAAGACTCTCTAACACAGCATCAAAAATTATTTTAAGAGAGTAAGTGTGTATATACTATGGATGTGTTTTGGGCTGATAAGATAGCAGAACAGATCATAAAGAGAAAGAAATACAAGTACATTGATAAGGATATTGATACTCAGACCTACAATGTTAAGACTTCTGCATCACTTAGTGGAGTTTTACACATAGGTAGATTAGCAGACACTATTCGAAGTGAGAGTGTTGTCAAGGCTCTTAGAAGAAAAGGCTACGATGCTAAGTTAATATGGGTGGCTGAAGACATGGATGCTTTTAGGAAGGTTCCAAAAGGTGTTCCAGAATCCTTTAAGCAGTACCTTGGCATACCTGTTTCAAGTATTCCTGATCCTTGGGGCTGTCATGATAGCTACGCTGAACATCACTTGGATGAATATCTGAAGGTTGTTAAAAAGTTTGTTCAAGTAGACGCTGTTTATAGAATGTCTGAAGAATACAAATCAGGAAACTTTAACACGTATATTAAGAAGATTCTCCAGAATTTAGACACAGTAAGAGAGATTGTAAACGCGTGTAAAAAAGAAGAGGATGCAAACTGGCATCCTTGGAAGCCTGTTTGTAAAAACTGTGGAAAGATTATCACAACAAGAATTACAGAGTCTAATGACAGATTGCATTACGTTTGTGAAGATTACACATTCAATGTTAGAAACCTTACCATAAATGGTTGTGGCTACAGTGGAACTTGTGATCCTCTAGTTGACCCTGGTAAACTACTGTGGAAGAGTGAGTGGGCAGCGCAATGGGCAAGATGGCAGATCGTGTCAGAAGGTGCAGGCAAAGAGTACCAAGTGCCGTGTAGTGCTTTTTGGGTGAATGCAGAGATTGTAGAGAAAGTCTTAGACTTTCCAGCACCTGTACCTATATTCTATGAATACTTAACAGTTGGAAAGACAGGTGGAAAGATGAGTGCATCAGAAGGGAATGTTATCTATCCTAAGGAATGGCTTGATGTAGCTGAGCCAAGCATACTAAAACTTCTGTACAACAAAAAAGTCATGAAAACAAGAGCATTTGATATGAGCCAGATACCTAGATTGTATGATGAGTTAGATAGAATAAGAGATATTTACTTTGGAAGGAAGGAATTAAATAAAACAGAGAAACAGCACTACAAGAGGCTATTTGAGACCATAACAGAGCCAAAAGACATTCGGGTTATTCCGTACAGCATAGCGGTTATGGTCTCGCAGCTGTACAGTCCAGATAATGCTCTTGATAAAGCCATATCCCTTCTTGAATCCATGGGCCACATTAAAAATCCAACAGAAGAAGAAAAAGACTATATAAAGTTACGATTAAAGCTTGCTAGAAACTGGGTAGAGAAGTATGGTTCACCTATGAGGCTAAATGAGAATCCAGAACCATTACCAGACCAGATAAAGCCAATGGCAGAAGAGTTTATTAGAGCAGTAGAATCTTCTAGTACTGAGAAAGAGTTGTACCAAAAAATGTTTGACATTGCTTCTAATAATAAGGAGTTCTTCAAGTGGATGTACAAGACATTAATAGGTAAAGAGTACGGTCCAAAGTTGTCTACACTTGTGTTTGCATTAGGGAAGCAGAAGGTAATAGAGACAATAAAGAAAGCATTGTAGTGGACCCGGCGGGACTCGAACCCGCGGCCTCTTCCACGCCAAGGAAGCGATCTACCTCTGATCTACGGGCCCTACATTATTAAAATAATGAGAGAATTAAAAAGCTTACTGAAGCTTAACTTCAAGTCCGCTGTTGCTAATTTCCCACTCAAACTGTTTTACTATCGCTGTTCTTATCATTCGCAAATCTTCCTCTATTGGTGGGTACTCTTCTATTACAATTGAGATACCTTCTTTGCCTCTATCTGCAGAGTAGTCTAAACTTACAGGGTACTCTCTGCCATTTGCTTCAACAGTGAATGCGTCACCATATATATCACTTACCCTATCCAGCGCTCTGACAACATCAGCTCGAGATCCCTTTAACTTGAAGTCAAGTTGAGTCTTTTGAAGGTCATTCTTTATCATCGATGCAAGAGTAGAATCGTTGACAATAGCAGCGTCTATAAGCGCTGTTAGTAGGTCTACTGTCTGCTTAACAGTGTCTGGATGTCCTGTAACTAGTACTCCAGTTGGTACATACTCAATCCTGTCCTCTGTGTTTATCTCTTCATGATCAACTTCCCATTTTACACGCTTGTATTCTCGATCTCCAATAAACATTCTTGGCACACTACCAAGCACATTATTAATTATATATTCTCTCGTAAGTGGACTATACTGTGCTAGGTTAATTGTTCCTACTGCCGTGCGCTCAGGAATGTATTCATCGTATTCTGGTCTTGTGTAATCCATTCCCCAATCTATTCCTCTTTGCTGTGCTGCCAAGAGAGCTACACCTGGACCAAGTGTTTTCGCCATTAGGTTCAGATCTCCTGCATGAACTTCATAAGGTAAAGATGTATCTCGCTCCATTTGTTGTGCTACATTCCACTTATGCTCTAATGGATCCATACTGTATACACCTCCAGTAGGCAGTAGAAGTTTCAGTTTTATAAACATTCTCAGAAGAGTCAACGTCCTCTGATGTACTACTACTCATAATATGTTAACATATTACTACTTTAAAACCTTTTTGGATTACACTCAAGGTAGTTTATAAAATGATATACCTTGTCAACCAAATCCATAACTTCTAGGTAACAAGGGTTTGGTGATAATGGCTCTGAGTAGTATAATATTTCATAAATAGATAGCATTGCATCTAAGGCATCGTGGATCTCAGCAACGGTCTTGGTGTCCATGTCTCTTCTTTTCACAGCTTTACTAAACCTAGTTAATGCTTTTGGTAGATTCTCTGCACGGGCTATGTGTTCTTCTGGTAAGAAAGGTTCACCTAGGTTCTTTAATTCTTGGGATACAGCCCAAGATGCTTTTATCAGACTCTCAAGACCAAACTTCATGTAGGTGTAAATATTTTTCTGATTTATAAGCCTAACTCATCTGATATAGCCTGAAGAGCTCTAAGACTCAGATCTAAGAACGAATCTAGATCAATCCTTAACTGTTCGCACATTCGAATATTGTCTCTGTTTGCTCCCTTTGCAAATGCCTTCTGCTTGAATTTAGATCTTAGTGATTTTAGGCTGACTGAAGCCAATTTTTTATCTGGCATCATCAATGCTGTTGCGATTACAAGTCCAGAAACAGCGTCACTTGCAATAAGTGCTATTTCGATTTTAGACTCTGGTTTGCGGTAATTGTTAAGCTCATATGCGTGTGTTTTAATAGCTTCTAATGCATCTCTGTCTAATACACCTTCTAACATCTCAGCAGATCTTAGTCCATGCTTAGATAAATTTTCTTTTGTCTCTTCGTAGTCTAAGTCATGAAGTATCCCTGTTAGTTCCCACTTTTTCTCATCTTCACCAAGCGTGTGTGCAAGCTCTTTCATGATTGCCCCTACTGCAATCATATGTTTGACTAGATTGTTGATGTTTACGTTTGATCTTACAAGGTTGATTGCTTCACATCTTTCCATATGCGCCAGCCGGGATTTGAACCCGGGTCTCGGCCTTGGGAGGGCCGGATCCTACCACTAGACTACTGGCGCCTAATCTTAACATTGCACTTGTGTTTAAAAACCTTATGGCAATATTAATAAAATTGCAATCAGTTATTGTTTCATGCTAGAGAAAGCACTAGGCTGGAGAAATGAGAGGATTGGACCTTATACTTTGCATAGAGCTCCT
>CAZCWL010000004.1:0-31193 GCA_964502435.1 Candidatus Woesearchaeota archaeon
CACACTTACGCATTCACTATCACCTTTTACCCTTAAGTGGTTGAGCTTCCATCACAGTTTCTTTAAGCATTAGTATATCCCCTAATCTCACTGGACCAACAACATTACGCCTTAGAACTTTGCCTTTATCAGGACCAGCAAGAACTTTACATCGTACTTGTATAACTTCACCAGTCATTCCTGTTCTGGCCACTATCTCAACTACCTCTGCAGGAAATGCACCGTCAAACGATCCCTCAACATGCTCTTCCTTCTTAGCCATCTCACATCTCCTCTAGTAATTTCTTTGCCTCACCTAGTTCAACTACTGCAACAGATGCTGCTGGAACCTCAAGACCTGCAGCTATCCCAAGATCTTTTTTACTAGCAACCTCCATATACTTAACGTTCTTTTCCTCACACAGTGGTTTTAGATGCATCACAATCTCTGGGGGAGAAACATCCTTTGCAACAACTACTAATTTAGCAACACCTCTCTCAACAGCTTTTGTAGTTTCATTTGTCCCTTTTTTTATCTTTCCAGTGTTCCTTGCTAACTCTACAATTTCAAGAACCTTTGAGTCATCAGTCATAACTCATCCCTCCATCACGGATTAACCGATCATTCAATCTTATACACTATAAGTCTATTTATAAAGATTTCCATGGCTTAATCAGAATAGTGCTCACAGGTCTGTCAATTCTGATGCATACAAGCAACAGTCTAGAAATCAGATCAAGGTACGTATCTACGTCTCACGCATATAACCTGGCAAACAATCTGGATACTTGTTAAGAGAGATGTATGATCTCATGAAATCCATAACATTAGAATCAGCGTCTTGAAAATAAGAAAGATATCCTTCTGCAAGAATATTTCGAACCTCGGGCCACTGCTCGAGAGCTGAGAACATAGTGTCAACGTCATCAACCCAAAAAAGTGCAAACGGGAGATAAGGGGAGTCAATTAACTTATCAAGACGTTCCCAAGTGTTTTTGTACAACAAAAAACGCTTAGGATGAATCGCTCCGATCCCGTAAAGCTTCTCAAGAGAGAGTAATGCTTCAGCAGCTCTCTTATGTAATTCATCTCTAGATACATTTTCTAACGTACCCGCATCTAGCACATTCTTAAATTCTTCAACACCTTGCTTAATACTTGCTTTCCTGTTAAGCTCCAGTATGTACATTAACTCAGGCGTCAACATAGAGAACAACAAAAAAGATAATAATTTAAATTTTATTCTAGGTCCAAAAACATACCTTCTGGTCCAGGATTCACAACAACTGTATTGTTAATCTTGTCTACAACCTTTGCATTCTCATGGAGGTGACCTGTTATCACAAGCTTAGGCTTCTTTCTCTCTATAAACTCTCTAATAGCTTTTGACCCAACATGCTCTCCAAATAAGAAATCTAACTTCGTACCGTAAGGCGGGATGTGCGTCAGAAACACATCTACACTGGATATATTCTTAACAGTTTGTGAAACAACTGTATCATTAATTGTTAACATCCCAAATTGCCCACCAACACCACCAAAGAACACACCATTTATGTCTACAACCCTTCCATTCACATTTAAAACATTATAAATATCCGCCAGAAAATCAAAAGTATCACTTAACTCATGATTTCCAGGAACAACAACTAACGGTCTTCCAGTAGAAGAAAGCAGTTTAACCAACTCTTCTATATCCTCCTCAAAAACAGTTAAATCCCCAGCGATGGCTATAACATCTGCTTTTACAGCCTTCTTACGCAGGAGCTGCACAGCGTACCTATTACCATGCACGTCTGAAGCTGCCAAAATTCTCATAAGAAAGGAATGTTAGACACGTTTATAAAGTATTGGGATGCGTGCTGCATGGCCCACACGAACAAGTACATCCTAACCAAACTTCCAAGAGAAGTGAATATCAAAAACCATCTAAACTTTACTCTATACGCACCAAATAACATCCCCAGGATGTCAGGGAATAAAGGTATGGCAGATGAAAGAAGAACGAGTAAATAGACAAGATGCCCACCAACCATACCTCTATGTTTAAGAAGAGAAGCAAACAGGAAACCTAAAACATAGTTTACCACAGATCCCAAAACTAATCCTAAAGTACTGTAGAAAAATAAGGAGTGATAAGACATGCCTTTAATAATGCAGTAGAGAAAATAAGGTTCAAGAGGGAGTGGCAGAAAAGGAGACTTACAAACAACAGTGTAAATTATAAGACCTATGTAATCGCCAGCCATGACATGCTCTGTGATCCAAGAAACTGTGTTAAGGAACCATGGAAACCTAGACAAGAAACCATAGACATCATCATAAAAGAAATAACTTCCGACCCACACAAGACCTATCACAATTAGTAAAGCTAGCCACTTCAACACATTCACCTATGAGCGTAGTAAACAACAACAGGATCTAATGAATCAACTCTCCCAAAGCCAAACCTCTCAAATTGGATTACGTCTCCAACTTTACAATCTTTTATGTATGACTCAGCATATCCTTCTATCACACGAGCATCTGGCATAACAACCTTAACCTTGACTTTATGATCGTCCAGAACCCAGTGTATTTTCTTAACACTGAGATCGTCCTGAGAATAAATTGCTTCACCATCACTAAACACAACATTCATTAAATCCTTCAGCCTTGCCTCTTTGTTTACATCTTTTTTCTCTACAAGGATGTAAGTCTCACCTCTATCGAGTTTGTAAAGCTTGTAACCAAATTCTACTTCTGGGTGTAAAGGCACCTTTGCCTCAAAAGGAACAGGATACCCGTGAAGCCTCAGCTTAACAGGATCCTTGACAAAGTAATATCTCTTTGCAATAGGGTCTATTATCTTTCTGTTCTTGCCATAAAGTATCTCTGGAGACCCTTCTACGTCTGCAAGACTCATACCAAAATGAAGTATATACTCTCTTATTGCTTCTGGTTGTATACCTCGTCTTCTAAGAGAAGGGATATTCCAAGTCCTTGGATCATCATACTCTTTTATTTCTCCACGCTTAATCATCTCCTTCAATTTAGATTTAGGTATTGCAATACTAAACCTTCCAAAGTGAAGGTAGTTTATATGTTTCCAGCCAAACATATCAAATATCTGCTTCTCAACTACATCCTCCTTCATTAAGTCCTTACCACGAATAACATGAGTTACACCTAGCAGATAATTATCAATAGCCCATGAGAACTCCATAGTAGGCCACACACAGTACCTTTTACCAACACGTGGATGATCCTTAAAAGAGATTCTCATGATAACATGATCCCTAACAGCAGGATCAGCCAATTCCATTCCTGTCTTTAATCTCACAACAGCCTTTCCTTCACTAAAAGCCCCATTTAACATCTTGTCCCAAAGGTAGAGGTTCTCCTCAACCTCCCTTGACCTACAGGGGCAAGGCTTCTTGCCAGCCTTATAAACAGATCTCCAAACATTCGCATCACAAGTACAAACATAAGCCTTACCCTTCTTAATAAGCTGCTCACAATAGTCATAATATATTTCTAACCTATCTGACTTGTAATATGTCTCATGCCACTCAACCTCTAACCACTTCAAATCCTGTTCTATCCAACCATAAGCTTTAGGCATAATACCTTTACTAAGTTTATCTGTAGTGCTAGACGTACCAATAGTATCATCATAGAACAAAATCAGCTTTCCATTGTATTTCTTTGCATACTCATCATTCAGTATTGCCATCCTAGCATTTCCTATCTGCAACGGTCCTGATGGATAAGGAGCTAATCTTAGCACAACATGAGATCCAACATTAGGTAGGTCAGGAAGCCCTTGGACTGATCGTTCTCTAACTAGCAACTCAGGAGCTATCTTCTTTAATTGGCTTATTTGTTCATCCAGAGTCATCGAGTTAACTTCTTTCACTACCGCCTCAATATTTTTCATGAGTGAAGGAATGTCAGATTTCAGGGAAGGGTCTTCCCCTAAAACTTTAGGCAAAACAGCTTTTGCTACAGCTTTCCCATTATGGTCTATTGCATTCTTCAACGCGTATTTTTTTATTATGTCCATGAAAATGAGTAGCAATGGATTATTTTAACTATTACGCCTCTAAAACCCTATGTGTACCTTCTTGGAAGATGTGAACAGTCTTACCAAGCTCGTATCCCATTTCCATAGCAAGCTTTGCTCCAAGAGCTAATCTTTCCATGTCTCCATGGGTTGGCACGTAATGCTTTGGTTTTAGCATAGATATTAATTCTCTATGGTCTTCACGGGATGCATGCCCAGAAACATGAATATCTTTGAATAGCTTAGCACCTTTAGCCATCAGTCTAGTCTCTATTTCCTCCCTTCGCGCAATATTTGTAGGCGAAGGAATTGTTGACGAGCTGAAAACAACGTAGTCATCAGCTCTAAACCTGAAAGGAAACTCATCATTAACCATTCTCGTCAAAACAGATTCTGGCTCACCTTGATTTCCTGTGACGATTAGAACGTATTTACCCCTCTTTGCTTCAACTGACTTTAAAACCTTCTGTATTTGCTTCTTAAAACCATAAACCTTAACACCTTTTGGCAGTCTGTAAACATGAGACCTAACAGCGGCTTTCATGTAAGCATCCATACTTCTCCCTAACAGAATTGGTACCCTGTTCATTTGCTTAGCTATCTTTATCATCGTATCTATTCTTGCAATGTGAGAAGCAAATGTTGTAAGCACAACAGCCTTACCCTCTGTATTCCCCCACAGTAAAACGTCCCTCAACATCTCCCTAGCTATGTGCTCAGAAAGAGTTCTACCAGCCTCATTAACTCTTGTCATGTCTGTGATGAGTAGTACAACATTTTTTAGCGACTTTAATCTCTTGTAGTTTGGACGCTTTCCTAGTATAGGATAATTATCAAACTTCCAGTCATTAGCGTAAACAATTGTCCCGTACTTTGTGTGTAGAGCGATTATAACCGTCTGAGGTGTGGAGTGGGTTATGTTTATAAATTCTAGCTCGATATTATCAGAAATTCGCATCTTATTTCCAGGGTTCATACGAATAAACTTGTTAGGTATCTTTTTTCCTTCTAGCAAATTCTGTATTACTTCGTAGGTAAATGGAGTTGAGATTATGGGTGCATTGTACTTTGGAGCGATGTATTTTACTGCCCCTGTATGATCTAAATGAGCGTGTGAAATAATTATAGCCTTCACGTATTTGCCCCACTCTTTCTTAAGCTGGGAGTCATCAGGGATAGCGTCTATAGCTCTCATCTGTTTCTCTGACAAGCTTGAGATACTATCTTCGCCGGAATAATTAGAAACAACATCCATATTAAATCCAGCATCAAGTATAACAACCTCATCATCTATCTTTATAGCAGTCATGTTCTTGCATCCAACATGTTGGTATCCACCAACAGCCCAAAGTTCTATCATTTACTCACCTCAACAACAATGTTCTTACCATAAATATAACTTCTCTCTATATTAAAACCTATTGATTTAACTAGAGACTCTAACTCGGATTTGGTGAAAAAATAGTAGTACCGCTTAGCAGGCCCCCACGAAACTATCTGCTCCTTCTTCCCTTTTCTGTACCAAACAGATATTATGCCTTTGCCTCTCCTCTTTAAAACTCTGTACATCTCCTCTAATACTTTTACTTGATCCTTGGGCTTAAAATGGTGAAGTACTGCTACCAACATAGCATTGTCAAAACTCTCATCATCAAATGGAAGGGATCTAGCATCAGCTTTTACACCATGAAACGGGTAATATTCCAGCATCTTCTCGGATATGTCTACACCAACTACGTCCTTAAATAATTTAGAATGTCTACCTGTACCACAGCCAATATCAATAGTCTTTCCCTTCTTACCTTTGGCCCACTCTACAACGAACGGAAATGGTTTTTGCCTGTGCTTGTGCCACTCAGACGCTATTAAGTCATACATAATATTTATACAAAACGTTTATTAATAACTATTTCCTAGTATTTTTAGGTGATTTGTAATGAAAGGACAAGGATTGCCACTAAACTTCATCGTTTTGGGTGCCCTTGCTTTACTAGTGTTGGTAGTAGTTATAGCGTACTTTGTAACAGGAGGTGCTTCAATATTCCAGCAGACAAGTGATACACAAGTACAACAACAGTGCAATAGTTTATGTGCAAACATACAAACAGTGTATGCACAACAGTACTCTTACAACGGAATAAGGGGTGATATCGAAGGTTCAGCAGCAGCATACTGCGAGCAGAATAAGATATACCAGAAGGAGAAAAATGTAGACTGCCAAAGAGTGAGAGGACCTTGCATAGTCCAAACAATGGATGGAAATCAATACAGGATAACGTGCAGCAATGGACAGCCTCATGCTGAAGAAATAACTCAACAACAAACTCAATAGTCATGGTGAGTCTATGAAGGGCCAGGGTTTACCAATCAACTTTATTATTATTGCTGTTCTTGGCATTATTATTTTAACAGTCTCAGTGGTTATAGTGTACCAAGCAAGAAGTCAGCCAGCACTAACAGTGCAAAGAATAAAACAAAACTGCGATATGCTATGCATGGATATAAACAGGGAGGCAAGCGTGCACACCACAGGAGCGTGTGACGTTATAGAAAGCAGTAAAGCATACCAGGAGTACTGCAGTGAAAAAATGCCGGGCAAAAACTGTAATAACTTCACTACATGCTCATACAGAATCGGACTGAACATCTGTAAGGTTAAATGTTAAACACTGCTTTAACTTATCTAAGCAGAGAGGGTCAGCAAGAGCTCGTGGTTTTCCCTTAACACGTTTGTAAGTGTTCTCATCAAGACAAGTTATGAGATTAATCCCAAGCTCATCACATGCCTGCTTCAAGGCAATGTAAGACTCTGAATCTGGTCTTAGGTAAGCAAATACTTTTTTGTACTTATGGTGAGAGAGATAGTTCTTTATTCTCTCCCTTGTCACTTCAATGTATCTCTTTTTTATCTCAGGTGTTTCTTGATCCTCAGGCCAATCATAGTAAGCAAAGGGGTACTCATTCTCATACTCCCTTGGGATTACACCAGGTGAAGAAATCATAACCTGGTGAACCTTATCATGGTTAGGAATACGTACAAGCGTAGAGATTATTGCTCTATGTGTCTTAGACTTTCTGTAAGGCTTTACATAGGAGCAAGGTAAGAATAGAACGTACTCTTTTCCTTTTGGTACCTTGTAGAATCTAGCGAAATAATCCTGCCAAACATCATAGTGTGGGTGAGTTAGGTACTTTTCCCCCACACCTCGCAAATCATCCCATTTCTCTTTTGGTATTCTAGGAACGAAATTAAAGTTCGTAAAATCCCTCTCAACATCAAGTCCCTTCGTCCACTCTTCAAACTCATGCTTATCAAGTGGTCTCCACTCCCCTTTAATCCACATGTCAAATATAGGTGCTTTAACATGGGGATAGCAGTTGATAGCAACGATGTCGTCAGTAAACTTCTTAGCGTAGTTATAAGAGTCCAAAAAATCTTGCTTGGACGTAAAAGGAGCATTAACAAGCAAGTAGACTCTTAACTTAACATTGTTTCTCTTGAGTATCTTTACTGCGTCCTCAAACATCTTAAGAGTAATACCCTTCTGAAGCATTCTTAATTTCTCATCGTTAGCAACCTCTAGTCCAATGGCAACAGTTAAATCAAAATCTTTAAAGATCTTCAAGTTCTCATCAGTGATGTACTCCAGCCTAGACTCGATAGTTAAGCGTTTAATCCCTTTCTGTTTTAAGGCCTTAACAAGGTAATCAAGTGCCTCGTCTGGAAATTGTTTCTTATCAAGAAGAGATCCAGAGACAAAGATTTTAAGTTCATCAGAAGGCGGGATAGCATCTATCTGTTTTTTTATGAAATTAAAATCTGTTGGATAAGACAACTTGCCCCATCCACAGAATATGCATCTTCCCCACGAACACTTACCAGCTTTAAGTATCATAGAAGAACTTTTAAATGCAAACATTAAAAAGATTGCTATGGAGATCCTAGCAAAGGATTTAGCAGGGAGGGTAGCAAAGATAAGGATAGGAAAGGATATCATTACGCCTGTGATGGCTGTTGTAGTGAATCCTAACAAGATGCCCGTGACAAAAGAAACAATGAAAAAGATGGGCGTTCAGATGGTTATAACAAATGCATACATCATAAAGGATAAGATAGAGGATGTGCATGATATATGGGACGTTGTCTACACTGACTCTGGGACGTACCAAATGTACTCTATTGGGGACGTGAATATCACAAACGAAGAAACAATAATGTACCAACAGAAGATAAAATCAGACATAATAACGCCACTTGATGTTTTTACGTTGCCAACAGATGATTATGATACTGCAAAAAGAAAACTTGAAGAGACAATAAGAAGGATAAAGTACGCTCGTGAGAACGTTAAGGGATTGCTCAATAATCCTATCCAAGGTGGCGTGTATCTAGACCTTCGAAAAGAAGCATGTAAGCATTTCATAGGGGATATTGCTTCAATAGGTGGGATAGTACCACTTATGGAACAGTACGAGTTTGATAAGGTAATAGACATAATAGTAACGTGCAAAAAAAATCTTAAAACAAATGTTCCAGTTCATGCATTTGGTGCTGGCAATCCTGCTGTGCTAGGATTACTAGCTGCAGCAGGAGTTGATATGTTCGATTCTGCAGCTTATGCTCTATACGCTGATAGAGGTGGATACATGACAGCAGACAGAGTAATGGACATAAAAGAGATGGAAGAACTACCGTGCAATTGCCCTGTCTGTGTATCCCACACCATTGATGAGATAAGAAAAGACAAGAACTTACTTGCAGAGCACAATCTGTGGGTAGTCATGAGCGAAATGAAAAAAGTAAGAGAAATGATAAGACAAGGAAGATTATTTGAGTACGTACAAAACAAAGCAAGAGCTCACAATGGAATTTACAAGGGATTAAAAGCACTACTTAAGCACCGTGACTACCTTGAAATGTTTGATCCTATAAGAAAAAAGCATGGAATACACTATGTTGGAGAAGAAAGTATGATGCGCCCAGAGATCACAAGGGCATTGAGATGGTACAGAGAAAGGATAAGTAAGATTGGTCCAATATCAGGAGCGCTAAGAGAAACATTTCCATTTGGACAGAGCGAGGGATTTCCAATAAAGATAGGAAAAGACGTTGATGACATGACCAAAATAAAAACCATAGCAAGATTCCAGTTTGGAAAAGGAGCTGAAAAGTTTTTCTACGATACAAAAATTGTAAAAGGAAGGACAGGTAGAATTAGAAGGATTCTAAAGAATAATGAACACTATGCCACACTAAGAGCAAGCGATGGATATCTAGTACTATCTAGTAATGCTGCAAAGGATATGATGAAGATTATGAAAAAGGTAACAGTAGCAGAAGAAGCAATCCCGTTTGTTAAGCAAGGTAAGTCTGTATTTGCTAAATTTGTAGTTAAGAGTGATGAGGTCTATGCAGGAGAACAAGTTGTGATCATTGATGAAAAAGGAGAGTACATAGCAACAGGGGATGCTGTACTAAATTGGAAAGAAATGTTAGACTTCACAAGAGGCGTAGCTGTTAAGACTAGATGATAAACTATAAAAGCATAAAGTCATAATTAGCAGTATGGAGATTCCAATGAATACTATTATCATTGGTATTTTAGGGATACTTGTACTCATAGCAGGGTTGTGGCTTGCTGTTCAAGGCAGAAAGATCAGTACAAATGTGAACATAAGTCATATCAGGATGATGTGTGAGCAAGCTTGCAGTAGAATAGATTCTGAAAACTATGAAACGTGCGCTCAAGCAATAGCAGCTGCAAATGGAGCATACTGTAATACCAAAATAGACAATAAGTTGATAAACTGCTCTGACTACACAGCTTGTCAAGTCATAACAATAGAGGGTCTATGCACAATAAGATGTTCTTAGGAAAGATTTAAGAAATATGATAATTAAATATAGTCTATGAAAGGGCAAGGTATGTCAATAAACTTTTTGGTTGTAGCGATAATAGGGATAGTTGTTATGGTTGCAGCAACAATTATGATGTATCTTGGAAAGGGTGGAACAGAGAACACATTCACAAAGAGTGGATGGATGTCTACATGTGACGATGCTTGCACAAGAGCTGTTTCTCTTGGAGATCCATGTGAGTATGCAAAAGTAGATTTAGACGGTGACGGTTACTGTGGTGACTGCTTTTTTGTTAAAGGAGAATGCAGAATATCAGCAACAGAAGTAATTTCTGCATCAAACTACGATGGTTACGTATGTAGTGGGTGTTCTAGCTGGGAAAGTTCTGCTGACGATGTAGGAGTAGACAACAGCAAGTCGTCTTAGAAATTCAGAAGATCACCTACTTTGTATCTGACAGGCCAAGGAGATTCAAGTATGTACATAACAGGTTTTGGTGGCGTGTAAAAACTAATGAATGGATATAACTTCTTAACGTCCACAACTCTTCGATGCTCATCAGCAGCAACAACCCATATAGGATAAAAAACAAAAAACATATGAAGAGAGTAAAAACCAGGTTTATCCCACTTCAATACTATGGTTTTCTTTTTTGAAAACATCAAACCCTTCATACGCTTAAGTGGTGTATTATAAATCACAAGCTTCACCTAAAAACAATAGATGCGTAACCAACAGCGTTTGTGAAATCTGAAGTTACATCACCAGAAGTGTAGTAATCTATCAGCTTAGGTCTAGCTTTTCTACGTTTCATAATATGAAGTAAAACAAATATTGGCAACACACCACATACAGTTGATGATGTAGCTGCCTCATAGAACTTATCAGGATCAAGTTTTAGTATGTAATCTATTATACTCATGTCTAGCTTGTAGAGATTTTCTCTCACATTGTGTATGAACGGAACAAAGCCATACATAGGTCCATAGTGTGTAAAATCAGAAGACGCTACAAACGACGCATTCATGTCTGAAAGTACTTCAGCTAAATGATCTAAATCAGATTTACTAGCGTGCTTAATTGTTATAGGAACTATCTTAAATTCCTTTAGATGGTACTGCAAGAAAGGCAACTGTACTTCTATTGCATGCTCACCACTATGTGCCTCCTCATCAAACTCAGCAGAGGTCTTTTCAACAATGTAGTTCGCCATTTCCTGGTCAACATCAACATCACCTAGAGGTGTCCTCCAAGTAGCTTTACTCACAGCAATGTCTTTGCCATAACCTGTATGATTTGGAGAGAGTATCACAACAGGACTTTGTTTAATATGAGAAAGAGACTTTGCTGCAGCAGCACCAGAATACACATAACCTGCATGAGGAGAAATAACTCCAACAGCAGATCCAAACTCTGCACTCTTCATCAGAGTGCTCAACATAGCTCTTAACTCATGCTCCTCCGCAGGGTAAAAGGTTCCAGCAGCTACAGGATGCCTTATCATCATTTCGAACGCTCTTCAAGATAAATCTTTGCGAGTAAACTATATACAAGTGATAAGCTCTTACCACTTTTGTTATTGCAAGGAATAGCAACGTCCACATAGTTAAGTGTGTTGTTTGTGTTAACCAAAGATACCAGAACCACACCTATCTTATAAGCATCAAGCACAGCATTAGTGTCCTGCCAAGGATCACATATAAAAACGACCTTAGGCTCAACATACTTCTCGTAATTAACGTTGGTTAAAGTTCCAGGAAGGTATCTTCCAACATGGTAGTGAGCACCTATAGCCTCAGCAAATTTCTTAGCATGTTGTACACCTGACTTACGTCTACAAACAACAAGTATGTCTTGTGGATCGTAGCGAGCTAAAAACTTTCCAACAATCTTTATTCTCTCATTTATCTTGTTCAAATCCATTATAGGAAGACCATCAGGCCTTACCTTATAAACAAAATTAGATACATAACCTGTCTTTGTTTTCGAACCAAAGTGTACTCCTGACTTTAGATACTCTTCCACGGGTACTAAAAGTTTCTCTGTTTTCTCTGCCATTTTTCCACCTCTTTTTCTATAGCCTCCAAACGTTTTAGCTTTATCAACCTTTCTTTTCCATACACACTTAACTTCAAATAGTCAGCATCAAATGCGACAGCAAGATCAGCCAGCACCCAATCAGGTGTTTCGCCTGACCTATGTGATAAGATTACTCTATATTTATACTTTTTGGCCTGATTGACAAACGCTCTAGTAGCTGTTAACGAACCTACTTGATTTGGTTTAACAATTGCACCATTACACGCACTACGGTGTTTTTTAAGCAAAGAGACGTTCGTGGCAAATAGATCATCACCAACTACTAATCTGTCTTTAAATTCCCTTTTTAACCTTGCAAACAAGTGGTATTGTTTCTCGTCAAAGGGGTCCTCAATGTAGAACACATCATGATCTTCTACAATAGACCTAATAAGATTGTAATCTTTATTGTGAAATGTTGCTCCAGCCACATCCACTCCTTTCTTGTAATTGTGTAATATTATCAAGGCTTGCTCATCTGTTATATTAGCACACCAGGCCCCTTCAAGATTACGACCAGCTAGCTTCTTCATTTTTCTTAACACGGATCCAGCATATATCCAGGCGCGCTTGTTATGTTCAACCATAGAAGTGACACTACCCTCTGCTATAACCAAAAATTCCTGAAATTTAGGGCCCACACTGCAGTGCACACCACCACCGATAGTATTACTCAGAAGTGAAGGAATTCTATTGGCGTTTGGGTTAAGAAGATACCACACAGGTTTGTTATGCTTTGCTGATAGGTATTTTAATGCTGCGTAAGACAATGCCAATCTCGTGTTCCCGCCAACATCAAGATCATCAAAAGCAAACACGTCGTCTATGTCATTAATAGTAATGTCCAAGGACTTAACGAATTTTATATCTCTATCTAGACTTACTTTAAACTCCTTAACTTCATTAGACCCTTTTGATTTTCCAACAGGAGCTGAACCTCTAAACGTTCCCAACTTAGACTTCATAATAACCTCGATAGTGTCCTTTCCTGCGGTAGTCTTAATTTTTCTAGCATACAACATAATACAATAAAAAATAGGTATAATTAAAATCTTTTGATGGTTATAGGTAGCACTCCCTTCTCATATTCCATAGTTGCTAACTTAATTGGATTGTAAACATCCTTAGGTCGCTTGATAAGTAGAGGTGCACCCATAGCTATCTGCAAAGCTCTGGCACCTATTATCCTCGCACGCTCAAACTTCGTGTGCTCCATCATCTACCACCTTATCAACAATCGACTTCAACTCATCGTATTTATTTTTAACGATCTCTAATATGTCAGAGAATTCCTGCTCTGTGATGTAACCACTACCTCTCTTTTGCATACCATGTATGATCCCATCTTCGTCCAGTATAACAGTTAATGATGCACTACTAGCTTGCTCTTCTCTATCATTGGCGTCAATCAAAAGCTTACCATTAATTTTGTACACCGTAACAGATATTGGAGTCCTCACAACTGGGAGAGGCTCTCCAACCTCATTCTGCAACAACTCTCCATTCTCTACTTTTGGCATTCTCGCTGTTTTCATAGCAGCTATAACTGCTAAAGACGCAGCATCAGTTAGATTACCTGCGTTATTCAGCACATAGATGTCCACGAACATCATCATGACTTTCTCTCCCGGAACTATGCATAACTTTGATAGGTCAACTGCTTCGGACTCTCGTATTCCCCTATCAACCACTCTAGCTAGTTCCACTGCATACTGGTCCGGAGGCCCTGGTTCAAACTCAGGTGCAGCAAAGGGAACAAACTCTGCGTTAGTTATAAGAACACCCTTGTCAGGTGCGTCAGAGAATGGTTCGCCAATGTCAAATTTAACTCCTGCAACAACTTTTGTGTTTCCAATCTCCACCATTGCACTTCCAGAAGCATTCTTGACCACGCCTGTACTAATTTTAATGTTCCTGTACTGCAACATGTCTCTCTCATCTACTCTAAGATTCTCTCTTATCAAATCATTTATGTAATCATTCATTGTTACCACCTTCAAACACAGACTTCAATGCTTCCCTTTGTAGCTCAGCTATCTTCTCACAAGCTTTTATTCCTTTTCTCACTATCTCTTTTGCTTCCTCTGGAGTCATAGAACCGTCCATCTGAAGCAAAGTTATCTTCCTAGTACGCGGCATAATAGCTATTGGAACATCTGTGGCCCCCTCCTCGTAGTCTTCCTCTTCCTTCGTCAGGTCAACAACAATCTTATCTCCTACCTTACCACAGGCAACAGCAGAAACAAGGTCCCTCATGGGAATTCCTGCATGCGCAAGTGCTAAGGAGGCTGCACTTATAGCTGCACACCGTGTACCAGCATTAGCCTGCAGAATGTAGACGAACAAGTCTATGCCCGCATAGGGAAACTTATCAAGCAGTAAAGCAGGTTCCAAAGCCTCTCTTATCACCTTACTTAACTCTGTATCTCTTCTGTCAGGACCAGGCCTTACCCTATCAGGAGTAGAGAAAGATACCATATCGTAGTAAACGTTTAAAACTGCCTTCTCTGGATCTCTCCTGTGTGCTGGATGTAACTCTCGTGGTCCTTTAACACCTGCTATTGCTACTGTCTTACCAATCTTGAACATAGCACTACCATCAGCTCGAGGGATAACGCCTACTTTGATTTCTACGGGTCTAAACTCGTCAAATGATCTACCATCAAACCTTTTTTCATAGCTCATTATTATCACCCATCAACTTTTTTAACGTTGCTTCAACTCTCTCGGTCAAACCTGTTGTGTGGCTCTCTTCATCAATCATGGCAATAACTTTAGCTGCTGCTATCTCATTCCTTCTCTCGCCACTTATCCACACCCAGCCATTTTGACCTGCAATTATTAAGCACTTTGTCCTCGTCTTTATCAGATTTACCATGCTTCCTTGCTTACCTATGAGCCTCGGTATCTTCGATGGTGTTATCTTTATTAATTTTCCACCTTTCAACTTCCTGTATATTGGACCTTTCATACTTAATCTTATGTTTCCTCCTTTGCTTATATACAGTATCTTAGCTACAATCAGGTCACCATAGTCATAAAACTTAGTTATATCTGTCTTCTGCAAGTCAACGTACTCGCCTACCGCGTCTCTAACCGATAAGCTCGCTGGATAAGGTGTGCCTATATCTACCATCCACCCTGAGAACCCAACCGAGCTGATCCTACCAATAACTTGGTCACCTACCTGTGGGAAGTAAGGTCCAACAAGAGGTATCACTCTCATTATCTTATTTTTCTGGTGTGCAAGACCTAGCATAGTAGCAACAACACTATCACCCTCTCTCACAGTACCAGAGGAGGGTATAAAGTCAATGCCTTTTGCTATAACTTGTCCAGGCACAACCAATTCTCTATCCTTAACATAGACTTCGGACATATTCATTTCACCTCGCTAACTGTTACATTCCCTTTTGTTGCCTTGTTTATCTCATCGTAAAAATTATTCAGCATCCCTGCTGCAATATCAAACTCAGCATAGTAGTCTCCGTTTGCTAACCACTCTTCTTTAAGCTTGTTGTACTTCTTAAGAACGCCATACACCTTAGGAGCATAAGAAGAAGGTATTACAACTTTTAACTTCTTTCGTTCAAAAGAGAGTGGGATAATTCTCCTAAGATCTGTTAATATCTTATTTATTTGAGACTCCACAGGCTCTAACGGATCAATATTAACTTTAAGTTCGTGAATAGCTTTTTCAACTCTCTCAGGTGGTATAGGTGCATTTGTTCTGGCGTCAATGGCATTCCTGCTTATATAATCAACTATCTTTCTCGTCTTCTCTTCTAACAGCCTGTGCCTATACTCTTTTGACATAGGGACCTTTCCGTGAAGAATTATCTCCTTTGCTACGTCGTAAATATTATCAGTACCAAAAACAGCAGACAGATTCCCTGCTTTTTCACCTTTCCTAGCATCAGCAAAAATCTCAGGGACAGCAAGTATGTCTTCAATCGAGACATTCTTACCTTTTTTTAACTCCCAAGCAAGCTCAGAATCTACAAGTACTTCATACCGTCTACCATTCCTCTCAATGGTTGCAATAACAGCCTTATCCACAGATACCAAGTTAACCACCTAATAACGAGATAACTCCTGCTCAGTTAATTTAACAAACCTTTTTGGGTCTTTGTGTATCACAGCAGCTTCTATTCTTGAAAGTTCAAATTTAGGCCCCAAAAAGGACTTAAGAGCATTAAGAGCTAGTTTAACACCTTCCTTCACAGTTATGTTCTCTTTGTATTTAGATTCTAGATACTTGTTAACCACTCTGGCGCCCTCACCAATAGCAGTTGCCTTGTACTCAAAATAAACACCTGATAACTCAACAACGTACAACTTAGGAACCTCATTGACACCTCCTACTATCAGAGACACACCAAAGGGCCTTATACCACCATACTGAGTGTAAGCCTGGCAGTAGTCGGCAATATCCTTAACAATAGTTATAACATCAACAGGCTCTCCATACGTTAAGTTATTTCTCTGCGCTGTTAACCTTGCTTTGTCCACAAGTACACGACCGTCCGAAACAAGCCCTGCAAGCGTAGCACCTATGTGATCATCTATCTTGTAAACTTTCTCAACACTGTGGGGAACAACAAGTTTGTCAACGATTCTCTTGTCTGCAAGCAGAACCACACCATCCTTACATCTTACACCCACAGCTGTGGCTCCTTGATTAACTGTTTTCCTAGCATACTCTACCTGAAGGAGCCTACCGTCAGGGGAGAATACAGTACTCGCACGATCGTAACCCATTGCCATATCTCTCATATTCATTTAACCACCCTTTTTAATGTGCCACTTGTCTTCACAGGGTCTAACCCTAATAACACGCCTACGAATTTAACTTTTACCACATATCTATGTGTAGTTCTTACTATTAACTCATTTTTATGTGTTTCTATTATTGAAAATTTGGCATTTGCGTACTCGTCTTCACCTAAAAAAGACAGAAGCCTATCCCTAAATGTCTTCTCGTCAATTACACCTACAAAACAAACATATCTATTCTTCTCTTTTTTTAACATCTAAAACCCTCCTAACATACTGTTCTGGATAGTATGTGATAGCCATCTTAGCTTGCTTCGCGTTCAAGCCGAGAACCTGTCCAAAAACGATAAGACTATGAGGAGATCGAAGCTCCTCTGACTTCACAGCCCCTGTACACAGTACAATAGGAACCTTATACTTAACACAAAGTTTCACTACATCTCTCATATCCCTTAAAGCAACAGACAACTCATATCCGCGTAAATAGTACAATTTTCTTAACTCTAAACAGACACCTACCCTTTTCTCAGCTGCTATCTTCGCAATACCTCTTGTAAAAACCTTACTTGTTGGATTAACCACAAGATCGTACCTTGCCCGTTTTATCATTGTCAAGAGCTTCATCTTATCATAATCTACCAACAAAGATATCTCAGATCTACTAGGTTTATTTGTAGCTGGTATACCAATATCACTACCAACAGTGATATACTTCATATCATCCCTAAGACCTTGAGTTGTTTTGACTATATCATACATAATCAATTATTTAAACGCAACAGTATTAAATATTTCCATGAGGTGGATGTGGATACTACTGCTGATAACAGTGTCATATAGTCTGAATGCAGATCTTGTTACACACATGAACGGGACATACATTATAACGGTTAACATCGAAACAACAGGAGAGGTAAGAAATCTCAGCTATAACCTAGCACTCATGAATGAGTCAAACTGTTCTGACATTGGTACAAAAAGACTGTGTCATGTCGAGTCCAGTATGCGAATCGTCAATGGCTCCTTCACAGAGTACCCTGTCTACTACAGCAACGATTACACAAAACCAGGACGTTACACAAATTTAGGGGAGGATGTGTGCAACACAGCAAAAGATGTTGTAAAAGGTGCTACTACAATAGAAGAGGCAGCAGCTAAAGTCTGCCTGTGGGTAAACAGCAATATGAACTACACAGAGAAGGATGGCCACAGAAATGCAAGCTACATACTGCAAACAAAAAAAGGAGTTTGCAGAGATTATGCAACGCTAACAGTTGCTATGTTAAGATGCCTAGGTATAGGAGCAAGATATGTATCTGGTTATGCTCACTCTGACATATACCCAAACGCAGTACACTCGTGGGTAGAGTACTATGATCCAAAGATAGGCTGGATAGAAATAGACCCAACGTACGGAGAATGCTCGTACGTCGATGGAACACACGTAAAAGCGATCTCAACATTCGAAGTAGATGACAAGATAGTGGAAGGCACGTACTATGGGGAAGGAAGCGTTAACATCGATATCAATACGAGCATGGAAAACATGAGTGTCGAGTTGAGCAAATCAAGATTAGATGTAGACTTAGAAATGGACAAACAAAACTACGGGAGTGAAGATCACGCTGTTATCGTAGCAAACATAACAAATAAGTACAATTCCACCTTACTTGTCCAGTACAAGGTTATACTACCAACAGAAGTACACCTAGCTTACGGAGATGAAGAAGGTTTCGTAGAGATTGGGCCGAATGATAACAATTATGTAGTGTTAATCGCAAAACTACCAAAAACTGTGGACAGGGACTATTACATATTTTACAATGTACCAATAGGGATGCAGATAGCTGACAAAGTGATTTACAAAAACATCACACTAAGTAGCAAATACATGTCTCAAACATTTCAGCAAGCGTACTCAAAGTTAGAGGAAATAGAAGCTACAAAGAAGGGTATTCGTTTGGTGATAAATGCCCCAAACTACACCTACAACAATGAGGTGCCTATAGAAGTGCTTGTGTACTCAAAGAAAGAAATAAGAGACGTAGATATATTTTACTTAAACAAAAGAGAACATATCCCCATTCTTACAGGATTCTACAAACTGAACTTCACAGTTAATTTAACAGACAAGGACAATTACATAAAAGTGCTCTTATCGCCTGTTAACATTACATACACAAAAATGATATACAAACTTGATAAACCAAACATAACCATAAAAACAACTGTTAATGGTAAAGCTTGCACAATAGAAACGAACACAGACCTTGAGAAGGTTATCAACGGTATAAGAACTAAAAATCGCACGATAACACTAAACAAAACAGGAAATCTAACCATGATCATTATTGACCATGGAATAGAAAACAAGTTTAGCGTTGACTGCACTAAAAAGTCAATAATAAGAAAATTAATAGAGTGGATAGAAAGGTTTTTAAATTCAATCATTTAAAGTGAAACATGGCCAAGTTTACAGAGGCAGAGCAAAGACTGTTCCATAACGTTTATGTATGTAAGCGTTGTAAATCTAAGATTAGGGTTAATAATCCTAAAGAGATAAGACTTGGCCGTGCAAAATGTAGAAAGTGCGGGTCAAAAGACCTCAGACTCAAGCGTAAGAAGTGAGATTTATGCTCTATATAACCTTAGTGGTGTATGCGATAGCTGCCTTATTATTGATAATCTACAGAAAAAAGTTCCATATCCAGGATAAAATCTTTCTAATTACAAAAACAAAGTTTGGGTTAAAAACTATGAAAAAACTTGGATCTAGCAGGTGGGTTAAAGTCTACTCAAATATAGGTGTAGTCGCAACGCTTATAGCAATGGGCTATGGAATGTGGTGGCTATTTGACTACCTTATACGTGTCCTAACTCAACCAGGAACACCTGCAGGTGCAACACTAGTAATACCAGGGGTAACGATACCACTAATTGAAGGTATAATAGCAATTGTTATCTTAGCTATAGTTCACGAGGGATCACATGGAGCAGTTGCTGAATCAGAAGGAGTAAAAGTAAAGTCGTCAGGTTTTGGTTTTTTGGCTTTTCTCCCAATACTACCTTTGGCTTTTGTAGAGATGGATGAAAAGTCATTAAACAGAGTTGGTAAACTGTCCAGAATAAGGATACTAAGCGCTGGATCCTGGGCAAATCTTCTAACAGCTGGTGCGTTTATGCTGCTGTTTGTGCTGTTTGGCATAGCCTCACAGGGTGCGTACGGAACACACATAATATCAGAAGGTGTCCAAGTACTAGAAATAACAGGATATCCACTCAACTCAACAGACATAACCATTAATGAGAGTATAATATCAATAGACAATGTAACAATACATAATATGAGTGCATTTGTCAAGTTCATGCAGAATGTCGAACCAAACCAAACCTTAAACATAAGAACAAACAAGGGAGAGTACACGTTAACACTAAAAGATGGTAAATTGAACGGTGTGTTTGGCCCTGTAGTCTACAAAGAGGACCTCATCGGAAGTTTAGTCAGTTTTATTGGTAGACTATTAAAATGGATAGTACTACTTAACATCGCTGTCGGAATAGTAAACGCTATGCCTGTGCTATGGATAACAGACGGGTGCAGAATACTCCATGACCTGCTCAGCTACATAACCAATGACAAAATTAAAATAGTATTAACACATATAATTATATCTCTTACAACAACAAGTTTGCTGTATATTATGATAGTCCCGCGTATCATGGGAGGCACGTGATGAGTAATGCCCAAAAAATATGTTCTCAGGAATAAAATAGTAAAGGAGAGGTTAAAAGAGCTAGGTGGAGACCAGGTAATAGAGGTGTGTAAAATTATTCTATCCAAGCGGTTAAAGAAAGCTAACGAGTTTGAAATAGCTGAGAAGATGAAACTGAAGGTAAATAAGGTCAGAGCCATTCTCTACAAACTACACGCTAAAAAAGTAGTAACCTACACAAGAAAAAGAGACAAGAGAAAAGGCTGGTATATCTACATATGGTCCCTAAAGCCCAGGGACATAGTAAAATTTGCAATGAATGAGACATACAACGAAATAAGAGCAATTGAACGAGAAATTAGAGAATACAAAGAAGGAAAAGAATTCTATATATGTGAAGATTGCGGAGTAAGAGTTCGGCTAATAGAAGCGATGAAACAAATGTTTACATGCAACTACTGTGGAGAACCTCTAAAAAAAGAGGACACTGAAAGCAAGATCAAGCAGGCAGAGGCCAGGATAAGAAACTTAGAATCACAGCTGTATAAACTAAAGAAACTAATGAAAGAAGTTTAAAACATTATAGCAATCTCAACACCTTTCAATTATTTAGCGCTGGGGCTGGGATTCGAACCCAGGCACCCTTGCGGGAACAGGCTCTCAAGGCCTGCGCCGTAACCACTTGGCTACCCCAGCATAGCCCCGCCCGGATTCGAACCGGGGTCACAGGCTCCAAAGGCCCGCATCCTTGACCACTAGACCACGGGGCTATAAGAAAATAAGTGCATTCTCAATTAAAAAGATTGTCGATTTCAGTTGTCCTCCCAAGTTTCCATACTCTATAGAGAATGTTTGCCCAATATTTAAGATCCGCGTCCACATCATCTAAACCGAACAAACGACGTTTGTTCAGCTTAATAGCCCGATAGGGTATAGTACTCCCAACAACATCTCTGTCAACAGTGTAATAAACGTGGCGGAGTATTCTATCAGTGTACGTCCAAACATACACGTTGCGCTTACCCTGTTTTACACCTAGGCATATAAATTTCTTCTTAGGATCATAGTAAAGCTTTGCCTCGAGCATCATAAAGCATTTTTAGCTCTATCAAATAAATCGTGGAGTATCTTAGTAAGATTTGTTCCCTCCTGTTTTAAGTGGATTGTTCTATTAGCCCTAACAGTTAAGTTTACCTTAAAGACATTCTTAGATAGAGGTCTTTCCGCACGAATTTTTATTGACCTTATATTCTTATGAACATGATTAACAAAATGCTTTATCTCTCTATTAACATCAGGTGTGTAGGAAATATGCCCGCTTAGGTTTACAACAACACCCTTGCCTGTAAGCCTCACAAAGTAATCAAGAACATTCTTTCTAGAGATTAGTCCTACGATTTCCTTACCAGACACAACAGGTAACGTTCTAAGTCCTTGATCAACAGAGGATCTTATAAACTTACGTATCGAGGTATCTGGTCTAACCGGCTTACATTCTGACAATGCAACAGAAACAGGAGCGGACAAAACAGTTCTAGGCTCAGTCTTCTGCAACCTATCCTTACTAGCAGAAACAATCTTCCTAAACACATCATAAAATGTTACAACAGAGTCAGGCCCTACTGGAACAGCATCTATGCTGTACTTCCTCATGATAGATCTTACCTTAGCGAGTGAATCACTCTCCTTAACTACCTTTGGTTTCTTCATTATCTCAGAAACGCTAACATTTGGCAAATCCACAAACCTAACTAAACTGGTATCTCTCACCACACCTAAATAAACACTCTCAACAACAGGCAAGGTGCAGAATCCGGACTTGACCATCAGGTGAACAGCATTACCCACAGTATGATGCCTAGTAACAGCTGGTGAGCTAACAACAAGTGAACCTATCTTAGTAGTAGGGGAATTATCCAAAATACTCATGCAGGGAACCAAGCCAACTTCGTTGCCCTGTATAACAGGGATTTCTAATAATCTCTGTCTATAAACTCTATCTGAGATAGTATAAATCGGATCAGAACCACTAACAGGCTTCATTCTTTCAAGAACTTCCCCCACAAGCATAAACAACCCCCCTAAAGTCGTTTTACCATGTACGGCCTAATAAACCTGTATCCATGCTTCCTATAATACTCACGAACACCAATGCCACTTATTACTCTTATCTCCCTCATTGAAAACTCTCTTGACAGTTTTTCAGCCCATTCCAGTAAGCTAGACCCTATGCCTTTATGTTGGACGTCACCAAACTCACCAACTGGTGTTTGCTCACCGTAAACATGTAACTCCCTTACAGATGCATGATCATCTATTCTTAGCCTCAAAAAGCCTGCTATCCTATCATTATGTAGGTCCTCATAAGATAAAAAAATTTCTGTTCCATTGCTTGCATGATACTCTCTTTTAACAGGGGTTAGCTTACCTAGAGGTCTGTCAAATGGTTCTCTGCACCGTATATCCCTGCATCTAATTCCCTTCGACAGAAGTATCTGTCTCAAGTTTCCTTTGCTTGGCCCTGCATCTGTTAATGGTACTGGTATATCCCTTTGCACGCGCATTATCCTAACCCATGGTGGTGTGATAGCAATTACACGCTCCAAAAGTTCAAGAAGGGTGTCCATATCATAGCTTCTATACTTTCCTCTTTTCCATAATGAGTAAAGGGGAGTACCTTTCATAACAAGTGTTGGATAAAACTTAACCATGTCTGGCCTAAATCGCTCATCCTCAAATATTGTTTTTACCATGTTAAAATCTCTGTCAGGATCAGACTTCGGCAAGTTGAGCATGATATGGTAGTTGACTTTAAACGCTGCATTTTTGAGTCTTTCTGTAGCTTTCACCGTATCCTCAATACTATGCCCTCTCTTTACGTATGAGAGAACATCATCATAAATAGACTGGACGCCAAGTTCAACACGAGTGCCGCCCAAATCTAACATATGTTCAACATCTTGGCAATAATCTGGCCTTGTCTCGAATGTTATTCCAACGCACCGAATGTTTGCAGTTTCATTCTGCTGCTGAGTTAGTTCAAGGCTCCTGTCAGGCTTCACCTCTGGAAAGTCATTCATTGCCTGTATAGCTCTCCTTATGAACCATTCTCTATAATCTTTCGGAAAGAACTCCCATGTACCACCCATAACTATCAGTTCTACCTTACTAGGCTTATGACCTATAGCAAAAAGCTGCTTTAATCGGTTATGTACCTGCAAATAGGGATCATAATTATTCATAGCTGCTCTAAGAGCAGCAGGCTCTTTTCCTGTGTAGCTTTTTGGAGTGTTAGACTCTACACCACCAGGACAATATATACACCTACCAGGACACGGGTAAGGCTTAGTCATAATTGCAACAACAGCCACACCAGATAACGTCCTTATGGGCTTAGTCCTAAGTAATTTTAACACGTCATCACTAATCTTGTCTGGAGGGATAAGACTAAGCAACTCCGCGTTGGACATCATCATATTATAGCTATGCTTAGCCTTCTCAAGTTCCTGCTTGGTCTTTATTTTTCCAGAGAGGATATCCTCAATTAGACCCATAACAAAAGTTTTAATATGGTTCCTTTTAAAACTTTATTATGGTTAGTTTATGGAGAAGAGCAGGAGCATACATAGTGGATTTAGCAATAGGGTTCATCATATTTTGTATTCCTATGGCTTTTATATCTGTGAGCATCACACAAACAAGACCATGTTACCAACAAACATACTACTGCAGATACAGCCAGGCTGTAACATTAGTAATGGGGGTAGTGTACCAGCTTGTCCTGCTTGCATATTTCTCTATTCTAGAGTCAAAGGTGGGATACACAATAGGTGAGAGATTATTTAGCCTACGACTAGTTGGCAAAAAGAATTTAAAAAGTACAGTAGTAAGAAACCTTACAAAGACCATATTAAACAGCTTACTGTTAATAGACGCCATAGGTATATTGATATATGGCATAAGATTCACAGAGAAAATAGCTGGGAACAAGCTCATAGGAGGTAAGAGAAGTGGATAAAATGTGGAAATACTTAGGGATTATATTTATTTTTAGTATTATCACAGCGTTTAGTGTATCATTTATCATGCGGGAGTACAAAGGGAACGTTGCGCTTATAAGAATACATGGCGTTGTGTATGTAGATGCAGGATACGGACAAACCTCATCAGATACAATTATTGAAGCATTAAAAGATGCTGACTCAAACCCAAACATAAAAGCTATCATACTCGATATAAACTCGCAAGGGACAAGCGCAGTAGCAGCTTATGAAATCATAAGAGAGCTGGATGAGATAGAGAAGCCAAAGATCGCATGGATAAGAGAAACAGGTACATCTGGCGCTTACTGGATAGCAAGCGCGTGTGATATAATAGTTGCAAGCCCTATGAGTCTCACAGGGAGTATTGGAGTAACATCATCGTACTTGGAGTTCTCAGACCTATTTAAAAAGTACGGAATAAATTATGTTAGAATCGTAAGCGGCGAATATAAGGACATAGGAAGCGCTTATAAGAAGCCAACAGAAGAAGAGCTGAGTACACTTCAGGCAATGGTAGACAAGATAAACGATATGTTTGTTGACGACGTAAGCAAGAGGAGAAATATCAGCAGAGATTTTGTTGAAAATCTGTCAGCTGGTATAATATTAGGTAGCGATGCTAAAAAGTATGGCCTAGTGGATCAAATAGGTGGAGAAAAAGAAGTAGAAGCAATCATTAAGAATATAACTGGCACCAATTACATCGTGTATGAAAAATATGGAGATAAGAAAAGTTTATTAGATCTCTTGCTTTCGTCTGAAAAGAAGCTAACAAATCCTAGATTGTTATCATAACTTATGAAACATCTCTTGCATAGTTCTAGCGACCATCGGAGAACGCATCCACAATGCAATATCATGGTCAGGGTGTATCTCCTCGTCGTGAGCCAGCATCATGAATGCATGCTCACCATCCACAACAACAAACCTAGAGTTCAGATCACTCAAATTCTTAAACTTTATACCCTTCATCTTTGATACTATCGGTTTCACATCTTCAGTAGCAGGAGCAGCGATATAAATACTGACTCCTTTCTTTTTTGCTTTCTCTATATGGCGTCCGAGTGCATTCAGTTTCTTTAATAATCCTGTAGACGTTGTAACGATGTAAACACTGTCTTTAGCGTTGGATATCATAGAAGCAAGTTTAGAGTATATGTTATCTCTGCCTCTTATAGCTGAGATAACATCCGCTGGTTTGAGGGAAGAAATAGAAGACTTATAAAGATTTTCTAGCGATTTAATAGTGGCCGAAGATTTTATACGCTCTATCTTCTTCCTTCTCTGCTCTAAATCCTTCTCAATCTTTAACTTGACATTCTCAACGACTTCAGACGGAGGTATCGCCTCGTACATTGCAGGCTTACCAACCCGTAGCCTAACAAAGCCTCTCCTCTCTAATGACTCCAAGGTGTCATATGTCCTAGAACGCGGGACTCCTGCTAGCTCGCTTAACTGCCCAGCAGTACCAGACCCCTTTGTTAATAGAGCAATCCATATCTTAGCCTCATATAAGTTTAGATTAAAAGCATGCCTTACCTCATCAATGTACTCATCTTTCATGACAAAAAAAGTAATTACTAATTTATAAAAGTTTCACCACTAAGAAGGGAGTATAAAAATATATAATTAATGAGTGTAAAAAATATCTATGGAGTTTTTTGACCTTGTTAAGAAGAGAAGAAGCATCAGAGACTATACGGGTAAACCAGTACCTTACAGCTATCTCATTAAGATACTAGACGCAGCTAGGTGGGCCCCTAGTGCAGGAAATACTCAGGAATGGAAGTTCATAATTGTAACAGACAGTAAGCTAAAAGAAAAAATTGCAGAGTATTCCTACAATCAGGCGTGGATACAAAAAGCCGGTGTAGTAATAGTTGTCTGTGCAGATCTAAGAGCTATAAAAGCCAGATATCCAAACAGAGGTGAATTCTATGCCATCTGTGATGGTGCTTCTGCAACACAAAACATTCTTCTTGCTGCTGAAGATCTAGGACTCGGTGCATGTTGGGTTGGAGCATTTGATGAGGAAAAGATAAAAATAATCCTAAACATCCCAGACCATGTCAAGGTAGTATCCATTGTACCAATAGGGCATAAGTCATCAGAGCCTGCAACACCATACAAGTATGGCTTAATGAATTTGACGTACATAAATAAGTGGGGTAGTGGATAAGTTTTTAAAATGGAGTATCTACGCAAAATATATGGCAAAGGTATACAAAACCTCTCTTGAAGCCAAGCTTGATGAAAACATGCTAAACGTTGAAGCTAGTTTACATTTTCCTGATGGTGTTGATCTAAAAATTTTTGCCGGGGTTGAAGAGTTAGCTGAGGTAAAAAACGGAAAAATTCTATCCAAGTATGGAGAGGTAAACAATAACAAACTAGTAATTGAAAACAAGGAGTTGTATCTCATGGTGCAGGTAAAAGACAGCAACGCTCGTATAAGATACAAAACAAGTATAAAAGAGGAAAGGGAAATCAGATATATAACACACGCACTCCGTGTGGTGTACCCTGGTGGAGAACTGAGTCTTAGAAACAAGACTCTGCAAGAACTCTAAAAATTTTAGCAATGGGCTGGCCCGGATTCGAACCGGGGACCTTCTGCGTGTAAGGCAGACGTCATAACCCCTAGACCACCAGCCCTGTGTAAAACTAATTTTACTAAATTAATAAACATTGCGATAATAATAAATAACTGTACGTTGATGAAAGAGTATGTACAAACAGCTAGCAAAAGCTGCAGGAAAAATAAAATTCCTAAGGAAAGGTTCTGCAAGTGAAGAACTAAAAGAGTCCTGTTCAATAATAGGCATAGATCCTAATGACACAATAGCACTATCTAGACTCGTGTTAATAATTGGAGTCCTTGCTAGCTTGGTTTCGATACTAACTAATATAATATACACTGGGTTGATTATGGTAGCTACACTTGTACTAAGCGAGATGTCAACATACTACGCAAAGGTGAAGGCACAGAAGGTAAAAATAGAAATGGCTTCTGAATTTCCACAGCTTGTAGTTCAGTTAGTTGTCCTGTTGAAGCAAAACAGCAACTTAGAAAGGGCGATAATGTTCATAATAAAAAACAACGAAGGAAAGATAGTAAACGAGTTAAAGAGTGCTATGAAAAACATGTGGCTTGGAGAGAAAGTAAAGCTAAGTGATGTGTTAAAAGAGCTATCAGATAAATGGGGGACTTACAACCCAGGGATAAAAAGAAGCATATATTTAATACTATCTTCGTTTTCAGAGTCAGGAGAAAGTAGAGAAAACACACTTGACAAAGCTGTTTCAACACTCCTAGACAGCGTATACAATCAAATGAAAGAATATGCATACAAGCTTGTATTACCTTCACTGATGCTATTCGGAATTGGGACTGTTATACCTATGGTTATAGTATCGCTTCTGCCAATAATATCCCTATACAGCAAAGCCGATATGCTGCTGTACACAACATTACTGCTTACTGGATCACTTATCACGATAGTCATATACACGTTGTGTCTATCAAGCAGGAGACCACCTACGTTTGACACTGTTTACCTTCCAAAAAGAAGCAAAAAGATAATACTACGAGAGAAGGAGTTCGGTGTGATATACAGTGTGGCACTAGGGATTATCGCAGGGTCTATTGGAATAATGTATCTACTATCTCTACTACCGTGGATAGGGATGCGAATGATTGACGAGATTGCAGCGTTTAGCTTAACAGCAGGTGTTGCAGTCCCAATAATAGTCTACTCTTATGGAACATCAAGAAGAAACATAAGCAAAATAAGAAAGAGTAGGGAAATGGAAGAAGAAATTGTAGACTCTCTTTATCAGATAGGATCAAGATTGATGGACGGTAGAAGCTTAGAGGATAGTATAAGATTTGTGTCAGATACTATCAACTCAAGCGTTAAAAGCGTTCTAAAGAGTACATTTCTAAGTATGAGAGGAAAAAGGAGCACTTACAACAGGAACGTAGATTACGTTCTTGCAATGTTAAAGCAGTTCAAGAACCAGGGGCACAGAGCGTTATCAAAGCTAGTTTTTACCATATCAGAGTACATCTCTAAAATGAATGACATAAAAAAGAAAACAAAAGAAATGCTACAGAAGTCTTTATCCATGATTGACATGACTACGTATATATTTATGCCAATCGTAGCAGGTGTTGCAGTTTTCTTACAAGGTATGATAGCAGAAACATTGTCCAGTGTGCCAAACACTATCCAAATTATAAGCATGCCAAAGGAAATCAACATGTTCTGGCTAGAAACTGTTCTTGGTTTGTACATTATAGCAGTTGGTACGGTACTAACAAAATTCTCAGCGACCGTATCTTCTAAGACACAGGACGAATTCAAGTACGAACTATCAAAAAAACTAACAATCGCATTATTTATATATGGAGCAATGCTCCTAATTAGTAAAATAATGGTAGGGGTGATATAAGATGAAGGGCGTCGAAGGGCTTCCTTTGAAGTACTTAATTATTGCTCTTGTGGCTACACTTGTGATAGCCATAATAGTCAGTGCTACAGGCGTATTAGGCACTGGTGTAAATCAAAGTGTTAGTAACATAACAAACTATGTCACAAATGCAACTTCAACACTGGGGTGAAGCATGGTTGAAGAACTTCCATATAGATACCTAATTATTCTATTAGCTTCTATTCTCATTTTTATTATCGGGTTCAAGTCTATTATTGAGGTTAAAGAGAGTATAGACAAAAGAAAAATGATCGAGCAGGTAAGCAATATAATAACTAAAATGCATAACTTAAAAAATTTTGATAAAGGTAGTGCTGACAGAGTTGAATTAAAAATTCTTAAGGATTACAGTGTTGTACTCAATAATAGTTTTTTAATTTACCATAATAACCAAACCGTTATTAACAAGAGTGTTCCTTTCACGATACATAACGGTCTTGATTTGGGTGAAGGGACATATGAAATAGAAGTCTGCTACGGGAATATGAGTATATGCCAACCAAAACAATACACCTTGGTGTTTGAATGATAGAATACCTGACAACAAGGACTATAATCATGGTGTACGCTGCTGTAGTATTAGCAGTCATCTTAGGCCTAGTAGCTTCTGCCAGCCAGATCAGAACAAGGATAGCTATAGAGAAAGAATGCTACGCTTTAGCTATTGCAGCAGACAACGCGCTAATCTCAAACACGAGTTTAAACTACAGTTTCAGTCAACCAGTTAACATAACAATCTCTAAGAAGACAATCACACTAAACAACATCACATGCAATACAGTACTAGAGCACAGAGAACTGTCTGTTAAAAATGCAAAGCGGGTGGTTATAAATGGATGAAGAAATGTTAATGCTTTTGCCATTAACAATAATTGTAGTATTCATACTTATTGGATTAATTATAGTATTCTCAAATGAGTACATAAGGTCTAAGTATGATATATACAAAGACCTAACAACTGTAAGGGCCGCAATAGCTGACATCACAACAAATGGGTACACTGTAAATACATCACTACTGGTAAACAACAAGATTCTAACAAATTACAACATGAGTGTTACAGACCTAGAAACTGGAAAAGAATGGAGCACATCAAAGACAAATAAATCTTTAGGATTGCCATGCTTAGTAAACGGTCACATAGGGATGGTGAAAGTGTATGTATAAAGGACAAACGGTAATAACAATGGTTTTGCTCATGATAGTGCTAGCAGTGGGTGTGGGTCTAATGTTTATTCCGGAAAGAAGTGACTGGTATCAGTATCTAAACCTATACGGAAAAAATGAGATGCTAACTCTAATGAACTACGAAGTAAACAATACAAGAATCAGTGAGTGGATAGGATTATACTTATGCAGTGGAAACACCATACTCGGCAACCAATTAGAATCAACAATTAACGCAACTCTAAGTAAAATGAATGTAGATACAAATTACATATTCTTCATTAAAAGCGGAAACCGGGTAATATGGGCTTACGACAAACAACCAACTGTATGTGCTGGAAAGATTAACACTGTAGTCTACAAGGTAGAGAAGCCGTGCGGAGGAAGTGCTGATGCGTATTTAGTAATATGGAGAAAGGATGAAAACCTACCAGAGGAGTGTGATTAAATGTTCAACTCAAAAACAAAAGCACTTGAGGAGATTGTTAGAGCGCTGCTCGAAGAAGTTAAGGAACTAAGGACAGAAGTAGAAGTACTAAAAAGGAAAGTAAGATCTAATGCCAAGTCTAGCAGCAAAAAGTAAAAATTTAGGGTTGGACAGGAGCTTGTAAATAAACTTAGAGTAAAATTCCATATCAGCGCTATTCAGTACAGACTTTATAGACGGACTATTCACAATCTCGTATAAAGTATTGTAGTCCTCACGTGTAAATGTGTTCATAATTCTCCTTATCCAATAAGCTAACTTAAGCTCCCTACCAACAGTGGAAAGCACCTTTCTATCGTAGTGATATCTAAAAAACTTTGCTGAAAACTCCTTCAACTCGAAAGCTTTTCTCACAGCGTCTGAAGCTATATCTGCTGCTATCATACCTGTTACGATTCCACCACCTGTTGTTGCCTTTGTGTGGGCAGCAGCATCCCCCACTATAAGTGTTCTGTAACTACTCATCTTATCATGAAAGTCTATTGGTATGAGCCCACCGTAAGACTCGTAAGCTTTCTTAACACCCAACTCGCTAAGAAATCTCTTCA
>CAZCWL010000005.1:0-22708 GCA_964502435.1 Candidatus Woesearchaeota archaeon
TGCCTAGGTCCATCTAGCTCAATAGCTAAAATGTTCTGCCATGTACCCCTTACTAATTTACCGTTGTGTATCGGCAATACACGAGTAGAACCAATAACAGCAGACGCTAAGTGTGCATGAGCATTGTCATCTATCTCATCATGCGACCACTCGCCAGAGAATAGCTTTCTTATCAAATCTACATAGTCACTAAGCAAACCTTGCTCATTCTCATTTAAGATTATAGCCATTGTAGCATGCGGAGCGTGAACAACACACAACCCTTCTTTTACTCCACTTCTTTCGACGATCCTTTCTACGTCTGTAGTCAAGTCCACCACTTCAAACTTCCTCTTAGTAGAGAAGGATATTGTATCAATCATGATAATAATTACACGAAGCTTATTGATAAAACTTACTGAATAAGTTTGAACGCATAACCACCAGAAGGTATGCGTCCAGTCAGCTCGACAGCACCAATATTTTTCAAAACAAATTTCTCAAGATCTTTCCTATCGCTGTAGCCCGGTTTAATCATAACACATTTTCCCTTTTTGTATGGAAAAACCCCATCTGCACATATGTAAAGTTCAAGAGGAGTATTCTTCAGATAATTCTTCTTTCCATATATCATAAAAGCTCCACGAGGGATATATTCACCTGAAGGCGCATGTTTGGTTATCTGATTTGGATTTACCCAATAAACATCAATAGACGCTAGTCCCTGCCTCCATGCCCTTGAAAAACTAGCAGTGAACACTGCAGCTTCCTGGATTGTTCTACTGCTAGCCATCTTACCATCCTTCACAACAGTAAAAGGGGAACCAGCAATGTCTGCATGTAAAACTAAGTCGGTATCGTCTAAATGTTTACGTATTAAAAGTTCGTTTGTGCTAGCATCTTTTCCAGACACGACAAGAAACCCTTCTGAAGACATAAACCATCTAAACTTCTCGTACCATTTCTTTCTAACAGGAGCAAGGGGTTTTATCTCAGATCTGACTCTTTCCTCTTCTGAGCTCAAATCAGCTATCTTCCTCTTAGTTTCGTTCATAGCAGCCAAGGCACCTTTAGCTTTAGACTTAAACCTCTTTGCAAATTCAAAGTAGTCAGAAGCTACCTCATTGAGAGTTTTCGTTAGATCTACCTTAACTTCTTGTCCCTCTAAGTTAAGATAAATCTTTGAAAACTTTTTGTCATACTTCAATACAAGTGGATTATTAAAATCCTTAGAATTCACGATAGACTGGATTCTATCATAGTACAAGTAGATTAACTCTGCTATCTTCTTGTATTTCTCAGCCCTCTGTTTATTGTACTCGTAAGCGCGTTGTTGCTCTTCCAACACACGCTTCAAACTATTTAACTTAGTTGATATTGGTTTAACCTTCTTTTTTATCACTTCCCTTTCGAGAGTGGATAAGTAGGCATAGTCAACAGCTTGGTTGAAAGTGTCAAAATATTTAGCGTTACCATCAGCAGTCAAGAATTCGAATGGATAGGGCACACCATTAACAACGTTCGGCTTAAGCTTCATAGACGAAATAATCTTCAAAACTTCTGAAAAAGATTTGAACACTGAATTTAGCTCCTTAGTGGTTATGGAAGAAGGCATCAAGTTTTTATCTATATTAGCTCGGGCACATATTTCCTCAGCATACTTCCCACCAAGTGATAAATCAGATGCCAAGAACTTGACTACACTCTTGCCCGAATCTTTAAACATTGATTCAAACTCTGACCTACTCACTTTAAATGGATCCTTAGCTGGTGGAGGAAGAACATACTTCTTTCCCTTCTGTACTGCTCGTCCACTCCAAGTCTGCCTTTTCAACGCAAATATAATATTAAACGACGCTTCACAGAGTATTAAATTTCCCTTTGAAAACAGCTCGCAAACAAGAATGTATCTCCTACCATTAGAAGCTTCAAATACCATGTCAACTATCCTTTCATGATTCAACTGTTTTATCTCTTTGAGTGTGCTTCTATTCAAGTACTTACGCAACAACATAGCAAAGTTAGATGGCTTCTCATTCTTTTCTCTGTAATCAGTCAAGCATATAAAAGACCCGGCCTTAACACGAATGAACAAATTTGTCTTCTTGTAGTATAACTTTATAACGAGATCACTACCCCGATGGTATATCTTCTCCACCTTTGCGTCCTTTATACTTGACAGCTCAGCTGCCAAGACCGTTATATCAAGTGATGTCAAATCCATAAAAATTTAGCCAAATTAAACCTTAATAAAGTTGCGCATCCTTAAGATTAACATGGATATATGCGTTTTTGGAGCTGAGAAAAAAGGAGATAAGATAGTAATCTATGGCAGAGACAGGAATGGCAAGAAGACAGTAAAAGAAGTGGACTTTAATGACTATTACTACGCGTCACCAACCTCAAATAAATCTCGAGCCTATCTAAAAAAGCACGGTAAACCTGTTAGAAAAACATTACTAGGCAAGGAAGTGGAAGTTTACAAAGTAAGTAGCAAAATAGAAGTTGATGACGCTGAGCGTTACTGTAAAGAAATACCAGCTCCTAGGAAATTTATACTGGACAATAAGATAGAGCCAATGCATAAAAATGGAAAACCAATGGAACTTAAAATTCTAGCAGTGGACATAGAGATGTACACACCAGATATGAATCTCACATCAAACAAAAACCCTATTATTATGGTTGGGTTAGCAAGTGAAAATTTAAGAAAAGTTATCACATGGAAAAACGTTAATCTAGAGTATGTAGAGGTTGTGAAAAGTGAAAAAGAGATGTTGGAGAGATTTTCCGAGATTGTAAAAGAAGTGGACCCAGACGTAATTGTAGGTTACAATTCCGATTCTTTTGACTTCACACATATAAAAGAAAGAGCAAGGATACTCAAAGCAAAAGTTGACTTCAGTTGGGATGGTAGAGGAATTATAACAAAACATAAAGGAGCGTTCGTGCTAGGCCCTGTGCATGTTGATTTGTACCAATTTATAAGAAATATACTATCATCTAATCTCAAAACAGATGTGTATACACTAAACGCTGTGTGTAACGAATTAATAGGTGTAGGGAAAAAAGACATGTCTGCTGAGAGGATGATAGAGATATGGGGTAGTGATGAAAACATTGATAGGATTGCTGAATACAACATTAACGATGCAGAGATAACATACAAACTAGCAAAAAAGATATTACCCATAATGATGGAACTAGTGAAATTAACCAGCCTTCCGCTATTCAATGTCTCAAGAGCGACGTACTCCACTCTTGTCGAGGAATTGATTATAAAAGAAGTCTGGGACAAAGAAGTAATACCGAGAAAGGTCTTTGGAAGTGTTGTTGAAGATCGGTATGAAAAAACATACGAGGGAGCCTTTGTCTACGAACCAGCGCCTGGGGTCTATGAAAATGTGGCTGTATTTGACTTTAGGTCTTTGTATCCGTCAATAATAGTAACACATAATATCTGCCCGTCAACAATTGGATGTAAGAAAAATTGCTACGAATCACCAATAGGCACAAAGTTCAGGAAGAGACCAGAAGGATTCATACCATGTATCTTAAAAAGATTGATAGAAGAAAGAGCAGAGATAAAAGATCGCATAAAAAAAGAGAAGGACACTACACTAGAATCGAAACAGTATGCGCTAAAAATCCTAGCTAACAGTTTTTACGGTTACTTAGGCTACCCAAAGTCCAGATGGTACAGTATAGAGTGCGCAAAAAGTATAACAGCGTGGGGTAGAAAATACATCCAAGAGACATTAGAGTTGATATCAGAAAATGGTTACAAAGTGCTGTACGCAGATACAGATAGCGCAATGTTCATACACAAGGGGAAGAAAAAAGCGATAGAACTACTGAATAATATAAACAGACGAATGCCAGGAATAATTAAGATGGGATTACAAGGATTTTACAGTAGAGTAATATTTGTAAAGAAAAAAGCAGGAGAAAAAGGCGCAAAGAAGAAGTATGCTATGATATCAGAAAGCGGAGAGATAACTATAAAAGGATTCGAATACGTCAGGAGAGACTGGAGTGAGATCGCAAAAAAAACACAGCAGAGAGTAATTGAAGCTATACTCAAGGATAATAACCCTGAAAAAGCGTTAGAGATAATAAGAGAGGTTGTAAAAAAACTTAAGAAGAGAGAAATCAGTATCCGTGACGTTGCAATAAAATCACAAATAAGAAAAAATTTGGCAGAATACCAGCAAATAGGCCCGCACGTAAGAGCAGCTATGAGGAAGAAGAGAGTTATCCCAGGAACAATAATAAGTTATGTTGTTATGAGTGGCAGGGGAAGGATAAGTGATAGAGTAAAACTTTTAGAAGAGGTAAAAGAAGGGGATAAGTACGACGCAGACTATTACATAGAAAGACAAGTAGTACCTGCTGTTAGAGCTATAATGGAGACAGTAGGTTACACAAAGAATGAGCTACTAGGTTTTAAACAGGAAGGCTTGGCAAAATGGATGAAGAAATAATAAATAACTATAAAGAAGCAGGAAAGATAGCTGTGAGAATGTTAAGCAGAGCAAGGGAAATAGTCAAGCCGGGTGTTAAGTACACTAAAGTTGTTGAAGAATTAGAGAAATTCTACGAAGAAGCAAAGCCTGCATTCCCAATAAACATCTCCGTGAATAGTATAGCCGCCCATGACACACCAAAAATAAACGATGAAAGGTCATTTGAGAAGGGAGACATGGTTAAAGTTGATGTTGGTGTACATGTAAATGGTTATATTGCAGACACTGCAATAACAGTTGACTTGGGGGACAACAGTGATCTTGTAAAAGCTAGCAAAGAAGCGCTGAGTGCTGCAATCGACACTATAAAGCCAGGAGTAAACACAAGAGACGTCGGAGAAGCCATAGAGAACGTAATAAAATCTTATGGATTTATGCCGATAATAAACCTTACTGGACATGAACTGAAAAAGTACGAGCTGCATGCTGGGCTAAATATCCCAAACACAAAAACAAGAGAACAGAACACAATACATGAAGGAGCTTATGCTATAGAACCTTTCACCACAAACGGAGCAGGATATGTTGTAGAGACAAAATCATCAGAGATATTCTCATTATCATCCGGCGCAAATCCAAGACGACAAAAGGCAAGACAAGTACTCAAATGGATAGAAGAAGAGTACAAGACGCTTCCTTTTGCAAAGAGGTGGATCATCCAGAAGTTTGGTCCTGTAGAGGGAAGCTTAAGTATAAACGAACTAGTAAAAACAGGGTCTCTACACAACTACCCAATACTAAGAGAAGGATCTAACGGTCTGGTAGCCCAAACAGAAAAAACAATAATAGTTCTAGACAGTGGGAACATTGTAACTACTTCTTTTTAGTCTTATTTCTAGAAGGACAAGATAAGTTAACACATACTTTCCATGTCCTCTTCGACGAACCAGGATACGATATTGAAACAAGCCGCATACCACAGTGCTTACATACCTCTTTTAGAACCTCAAGTCTCCCACGCTGAGGCAAAGGCCAACCATTTTTACATTTAGGGTAGTTAGAACATCCCACAAATCTTTTCTTTGTTCTCTTTGACTTTATTATCCTCATCTGACCAGTCTTGCAAACAGGGCAGGTTCCTAAAGGTTCCCAGTAGAATGCAGAACGGATTTCTTTTCCTATATTGTCTTTATTCCTTTCTAATACATCCAGCGTTTGTAGCAATATTTTCCTCGATTTGTCAACAACCATCTGTTTATCCAATTTTCCTGATCTAATCTCTTCCATCTCTTTCTCAAGTTCAGCTGTCATTTGCGGCTCAGTTATCGTTTTTGCATGCTTTTCCAGAGCTTCTACCACCTTCACAGCTACATTTGAAGGTACGAGTTGACTTCCCTTAGAAAGGTATCCCCTTGAAACCAGCTTAGCAAGTATACCAGGGCGTGTTGCTTTTGTGCCAAGATTTAACTGATCCATTATCTTTATTATGCTGCTGTAGCCATACCTTTGAGGTGGTGTCGTCTCTTTTTCCTCTGACACAACTTTTATGACGTCAACTGTCTCCCCTTCTTGTAAAGAAGGGAGTATATTCTCCTTTGCATGTGAATACGTGTAATACTTACGCCAGCCATGAGAAATAATAGAAGAACCATTAGATACAAAAGTATAATTATTTATATCAAACGTAACTCTTGTTTTCTCCTCAACAGATGGGTCTGCAAGCGTTGCAAAAAATCTTCTAACGATGAGTTCATATATCTTCCATTCTCTCTCGCTTAATTTCGCTTTTGTGGCGGGGGCAACAGGGTAGATTGGTGGGTGGTCCTTTGTTTGCTTACTCCCATGTGTCGGCTTAAGATCCTTCTTCTCAAGTAACTCCCTTGCTAAAGGCCCTAAAGTTCTCATCTTTGATAATGACTTGAGAACATCACGTAGGTTTATAGTCGAAGGGTACACAGTGTTGTCTGTCCTTGGGTAGGAAATGTATCCTTTCAGGTATAAGTTCTGGGCCGCAAGCATTGCCGATTGGGCAGTGTACCCCAAACTAGTTGCGGCACGTAAGAATTCTGTTGTGTTAAACGGAATAGGAGGCTTCCGCTCAATTTTCTTCTTGACAACTTTAATCACACGTGCGGTTTTCGGTTTGATGGATGCTATCTTCTCTGCTAGGTCTCTGTCAAATAATTTCTTCTCAGAATACTCTGCAATAAATTTCTTCCCCTTCTTCAATTCAGCATAAATATACCAATACTTCTCTGGTTTGAACCGCATACGTTCCCTCTCACGATCGACTATAATCTTCAATGTTGGTGTCTGCACTCTCCCAACACTAAGAAAGTTATTTCCTGTCTTCTTAGAAGACTTAGATATAAACCTTGTTAGTGCTGCTCCCCAAATTAGGTCAACTTCTCTTCTAGCGTCTGCAGAATGCGCTAAGTTAACATCTACTTCTTTTAAATTGGCAAAGGATTCTTTTATATCCTTCTCTGTTATGGCTGAAAAGACTGCTCTCTTTATACTAACATTTGGATTAACAGATTTTACAATATTTACCGCTTCTAGACCTATGGACTCTCCTTCTGAATCATAATCTGTAGCTATAATCACTTCGTCAGCACTCTTTGCAAAGTGCCTAACAGTGTCAACAATAGCTGACTTGGTAACAACATAAACTAATTCTGTTTTCACAAGCTCTTTTTCATTAACCTTGTTCCATGATGAAAAACCCTCTGGAAAAGAAACATCAAACACATGACCAGACAACCCGATAACAATGTTATTATCCCATTTGTAATAAGGTACTTTATCATCCTTATGAGAGTAGTAATGAGTTTTTGCCTTTGAGGACGATAAAATCTGAGCTATCCTCTTTGCGGCTATGTTTTTCTCACAGATAATTAGCCTCATTTGAACTCACCTACATCAATATATATTGGTCCTTCCTTCCTCAAGATGGACTTTTTTAATTTAAATGCTTTTGCCTCATACTCTTGAGAAATATAGGAGCTGTACTTAGTTATAAAAGAGATAAGCTTATCTTCGTTTGATCTGTACTTAACTCTACCTAATGTTATGTGCGGTTGATAGCCGTCAGAACCAACATTCAATAGCTTTTTTAATTGCTTATGTAAGTTAGCAAAAGGTGCCCTTGGCTGAACCTTAAAAACAATAGACCTCATAAAGTTCAAGTTTGGAAACACCTGTACACCTGTAATCCTGTATGCAAATGGTTCAAACTTTACAGCAGAAGCCCTAGACAGGATATAATCAACGTCCTCCCTATCCCCAAGAAAAAGTAAAGTGATGTGTAAATTCTCCGGCTCAACCAGTTTAACATTAGGTAGAGCTATCTCACTTTGGATCCCTACTATCTTCCTTCTCAAATCATCTGGTAAATCAACGGCAAAAAACAATCTTGGCATAAAAACAAAAGCAAAAACATATATATGTTATTTTCCCTAATGTGGATATGATTAGCATAGAGCTCATACGGAAGAACCCGAATATTGTGAGAGCATCACTCTTAAAACGTGGTGAGAACCTTACCATATTAGAGGATATTATAAAGAAGGATGAAGAGTACAGGTCTGTCTTAAAGAAATTAGAGAATTTAAGACATGAGAGGAACGTAGCCAGCAAAGCTGTAGCCGAGTTGAAAGCAAAGGGTGAAAAATTCAGTAAGGAAGTAAAGAAGGTCAATAAAATTAATGATGAAATAAAAAAATTAGAGGGCGTCACAAAGAGCATAAAGGAGGAAATAAATGAAAAATTACTGTGGATCCCAAACATAGTTCATGAAGATGTTCCAGAAGAGGAAGACAAAGTAATTAAAGAATGGGGAGAAATTCCAAAATTCAAGTTCGAACCAAAAGGACACTATGAGATCTTAAGTAAGTTAGGAGCTGACTTTGAGAGGGCTTCGAAAGTGTCAGGGGCAAGATTCTCCTACATCAGTGATAAGTTAGTAATACTAGAGATGGCTCTAGCAAGATTTGCTATAGATTTTATGGTTAAGAAAGGATTCAAAGTCTTCATGACACCACACATGGTAAGAAGTAAGGCGATGTATGGTACTGGTCATTTTCCTAGAGGTATAGAAGAAGCATACAAAATAGAAAAAGAAGATTTAGTACTAATCGGCACGTCAGAGGTTTCACTTGCTTCATATCATAGCGGTGAAATACTACAAAATCTTCCATTAAGGTACAGTGGATTTACACCGTGTTACAGAACAGAAGCAGGAGCCCACGGAAGAGACACAAAGGGTATGTTTAGAACGCACCAATTCCACAAAATCGAGCAGTTTATCTTCTGCAGAGAAGAAGAATCTTGGAAAGAACACGAGTTGCTTAGGGAAAACGTAGAAGAATTTTATAAAGTGCTAGGTCTACCATACAGAGTTGTTATTGTTAATAGTAAGGACATGGGTAACGCTGCATCAAAGCAGTACGACTTAGAGGTGTGGTTCCCAAGCCAGAACGTGTACAGAGAAGTTGTCTCTTGTTCAAACACACTTGACTACCAAGCGAGAAGGCTAAACATAAAATACATGGAAAAAGGGAAGAAGAAGTATGTTCACACGTTAAACTCAACACTAGTAGCTATAGAGAGAACAATAACAGCCATCGCTGAGAATTACCAGACAGAAGACGGGCATATAAAAGTCCCTCCAACTCTAGTTCCGTACACAGGGTTTGGTGAAATATGATATACATCCCAGACACTTCAGCAATAATAGAAGGAGTTGTAGTAGATTTAATAAAAAAAGAAAAGATTAAGGACAAGATTGTTATACATTTTGCAGCTCTGTCTGAGTTAGAACACCAAGCAAACAAAGGCAAGGCTGTCGGATTCCTTGGGATAGAAGAATTGAAAGAGATAAGGAGGTTGTCAGTAGAGAAAGGAATAGAAGTATTATACGAGGGTGAAAGGCCAACAGGAGCGCAAATAAAGTATGCTAAGCTTGGAGAGATAGATGCACATATAAGAGATTACGCGTGGTCTAATGGGTATGTTTTAATAACGTGTGATAAAATACAAGCAGAGCTTGGAAGGGCAATGGGCTTAGAGACAGTGTACGTAGAGCCTGAGAAAAAAGAGACAAGAGCAAAGATAGAATCATTCTTTGATGATGATACGATGAGTGTGCACCTACGAGAGGGTGTAGAACCTATAGCAAAGAAGGGGAAGCCAGGTGCGTGGATCTTTGAGAAAATAAGTGATAAGAAATTAACAGCTGAAGAAATTAAGGAAATCTCAAGAGAGTTGATAGAAAATACAGCCATAGCTGAGAACGCTTTCATAGAGGTAGATAGGAAAGGGTCAACAATAGTCCAATATGGAGATTATAGAACGGTTATATGCAAGCCACCTTTATCAGATGGGTGGGAAATTACCTCTGTGAAGCCACTAGTAAAACTAGAGATAGAAGATTACCATCTAAGCAAGAAATTAATAGAGAGATTGTCAAAAAAGGCAGAAGGAATACTTATAGCAGGAGCTCCAGGAATGGGCAAGTCAACATTTGCAAGAGCTCTTGCACTGTACTACGCTAGACAAAACAAGCTTGTAAAAACAGTTGAAGCACCAAGAGACTTGCAACTCCCAGACATCATAACACAGTACTCTAAAAACATTGGGACAAGCGAAGAGATACACGACATCCTACTACTAAGTCGTCCGGACTACACAATATTTGATGAGATGAGGAACACTAACGACTTTGAGTTATTCGCTGACCTGAGGTTAGCAGGAGTGGGGATGGTTGGTGTAGTTCATGCCACAGAAGCAATAGACGCCATACAACGCTTTGTTGGTAGAGTAGAGCTTGGGATGATTCCTTCTATAATTGATACTGTAATCTTCATAAAGGATGGTGCTGTAAACAAGGTTTTAGAATTAAATATGGTTGTAAAGGTACCTTCAGGCATGACAGAAAGAGACTTATCAAGGCCGGTAATAGAGGTTAAAGATTTTCTTACAGGTGAATTGTTATATGAGATATATGTCTTCGGGGAGGAAACAATAGTTGTACCTGTAAAAAAGAAAAAATTAGACATAAAGAAGTTAGGAAGTGTTTCTAAGTTTATAGAGTTCAGTGAGGTGAAAAATGGGGTTCTGTACATCCATGTCAGAAGGAGGAATATACCAGCTATCATAGGAAAACAAGGTAAAAAAATAAAGAAGCTTGAAGAAAAAGTAGGAATGCCAATAGAGGTAGTCGAAGTATGATAGCTATAACAGGAACACCAGGGGTTGGCAAAACAATGGTTGCAAAAATTCTCTCGAGGAAGTTAGGTAAAAAATTATTAACGATTGACGACGTCGGCGTAGTTATTGGTTATGATAAAAAGAGAAAAGTAAAGATTATAGACGAAAGGAAATTAAGAGTTAAAGGAGATGTGATATTTGAATCACATCTGTCTCACTTCGCGAAACCAGATGTGTGTTTTGTGCTTAGATGCGATCCAAAAGTACTTGCTAGGAGATTAAAGAAGAGAGGATACAATCCAGAGAAGATAAAAGAGAATGTGGAAGCAGAGGCAATGGGTATGATAACAAGTGAAGCTACCTCACTATGCAAAAAGGTCCACGAGATAGACACGACTAACAAGAAACCAGCAGAAGTTGTAAATGAGATAATTAACGTTCTCAAAACAAAAAAATATAAAGTAGGTATAGATTATACAAACTACTTATGAATTGGCTGGTAGGTTTAGTAGCAGGGATTATAAGTGGAACATTTCCAGGAATGCATATAAACAATATTGCTATGTTTTTAGAAGGAGGAGCTATTGTTGTTGGGGTTGTAGCTTTTGTGTTCTTCGAACATATACGTCTGGTTTTCCTTAATGTGCCAAGTGAGTCTGATGTTGTTGGAGTACATTCAGCCCATAGAATGCTTCTGAGGGGTGAAGGAATAAAAGCGGTTTATCTGCTTTCTGTCGGAACTGTGTTGTCAATTCTACTACTATCAAGCTTATTTCCACTGATTATAAAAATACTTCCTGTGGTGTACACAATCGCTAAACCAATAATACCTTTAGTAATTATCAGTATTAGTGCATACATAATATTAACAGACAATGTGATTCCAGCTGCTTTAACATACATCAGTGCTGGGATGCTTGGCCTAGCAACGTTCCTTATACATATGAACAACCCCTTCTTGCCATTGTTAACAGGATTATTTGGTGTTGGGACAATGCTTCACGAGATAGAAAGCAAGGTACATATACCAACGCAGAGGAAACTAAAGGTAGGTATTAGTAAAAAAGGTATTTTCTGGGGAGTTGCGTCTAGTTTCATGCTTGCTATATTCCCCTCCTTGTCTCCATCACAAATAGCATACCTCCTTCCAGTAAGAGGAGAGAGTATGTTGCTGGCGGTTGGTGCTGTTAGTGGTGGAGATATTGTGCTTTCCCTAGCTAGTATGTGGTTGTGGAATAAAAGTAGAAACGGAGCCATAACCTACTTAAACAATGTTAGTAGTAGAGAATTAACCATAGCTGTTTTGTCTGCAATAGTGTGTTTTGCCCTTGTGGTGTGGTTCGGAACAAAGATAGCTAAGCTACTGTCTGGTAAGAAATTAAAATGGTTTTATATTGTGAGCATTGTCCTTGTGTCTGTTTTGAGCTTTCTTTATGATGGTTTCGTGGGTGTGATGGTGTTGTACACAGCAGCTTTAATAGGGTATCTATCACATACAAAATGTAGAAAAATAAATATGATGGGCTCCTTAAATCTTACAACAATCTTACTAACTCTTGGACTTATTTAGAAAAGAGAAGATACTCTTTTGTTCTGTTGGTTCCTTTCCAAATAAAGATTCTACTCTTTTCTCTAACATGTGTATCGTTTGTAGAAGGTATTCTGGAATATTATACTTCTCAGCTAGTTTTAAGGAATGTTTCAGATACTTAACAACAGAGCCTTCTGATATTGTCAACACTAGCTTTCCGCCGCAGACGTTACATCTGCCTGACAAAGGTATTCTACGGTATATAGTATTACAATTGACACACCTAAAAGTCTGCTTTGAATACTTTCGTAGATTGCCTTTAATATCTTTTAAAAAGTGTTTATCAATTATAAGCGTAGCTACATCATTGGCGTCAACTGCCCTAATCTTCTCTGCTAAGTCCATCTCGAGTTCTATCTTAGACAGCATGTCTTCTATCCTTTTGTACATGCTAACATTGACCCCCGCATTCATAGACGTTGTTGGAGTTGTGAACCTTATTTTAAAATGCTTCTGTTTAACATGGTGTTTAACAATATCAATATCAACCTCGTACGGTTTTTTCCACTCTTGTGTAGCCAAGTAAAACTCTTTTGGGTACCTTTCTACAATATCCATGTTAAAAGCTTCTGTGTCTATTTCAGATGTAATAATGGATGAAGACAGAACAATAGGCGCATCCATTACCCTCCCTCCTCTAACATCAGGAAGGTAAGATCTTGAAAAGTCTATCAACGCTTCTAATAACAACATAAAAGCGACCTCATCACCATCACAATTTCGCCTAACAGCAGCATGCATGAAAGGATGAGCAAAAAAGCCTTGAGTATTTGAAAACCCAATTATGCGACCAACAGTCCCACTAGAAGTATGTGGAGCGAGAACAATCACTAAATGTCCAATCAGATCATCTCTGGATTGAATGTTGTAGTACGGCTCCATTTTATAAAACCTAACAAGTAAATCGTCTACATACTTTGCTACATTAATTAACATTTCTGATGAATCTGATTCTGGCCAATCTTTACACCCAGGTAGAATAACATCTTGAGGGTGAAGTTGTAATATCTGATCATCGCTAACAAGAGGTTTCCCAAATATATCTTCAGTGTAGCCCAAATCTCTAAGTTTATCAACAGGCGTGCCGATTTCACTAGGCTTGAAATGTGTGACAGGAACTTCTATAGCATCGTAACGAATTGTCCCATCTTTATTAACATACACATTATGAAGCGCCCGTAAGACACCTTTCTCTAATCTCTCAGGAGTTCTATCTTTATTTGAAGTGCCTCTAACACCTTTAATAAACACTTCGCCAGAGATACCAAGATTTTCCATAGCCAAATCTAGATAGTGCTTGATGTCTACTCTGCGTTTTTTGTATGGTAAGCACTTAGTCCCGCATGAATGAATTTCTGACCTAGACTCTACTTTGCATTTTGGACAAAAGAACCTTCTCTCTGTTCTGGATCCACAAACCTCACAAACCCTCCAGATAGTCTCCCTGTTGCACTTTGGGCACCAATAGGTAGGAAATTCTGCAAGAACTTTCAATTTTGCAGCCTCGTTCACACTTCTTAACCTACCACCTTCCCTACCAACAGGGAAAAGTACATGAGGTGTGCCTTTCATTTTTCTTGGCTTTGCCTTCTCAGGTCTACCCATCCTAGCACCAATATAAACTGTTGACTTTGGCATGAGTTTAACATTAGAAATTGAATTAAACAGTTCCATTGTAGAATTACCACACAGTGTTTTGTCATTACCTATTCCAAAGCTCTCTTCAAAGGACACTCTAAAACCATCTTTTATAATTATTTTATTATTATCCAAGTAGTGGGGGACACAAGCCAACTCGAGTAGGCGTTTTATTTCTTGATCGAAAGGTAAGCCATTATCATAATATTCTCTAACATACGTTATAAGCTTTTTAGCCTGTTCTGGCTCTAGATCAGAATAAAAGTGAGTGTATTTTGGATGTAGAGGTATGTTTAGTTTTTTACTTAATTTAACCGCTTGCTCTTCAGATATGTCCTTCCAAGGATTGGAGACATAATCTTTGTATTCTGGGAATACAACGTCAATGTTATCAGCATCAGCAAGGTCATAAACCCACCATTCCTCCACATAAGGAGAAGGTATCAAAACATGATTGTTCTCTAGAAAATCTCCGTAGTTGAACAGGATGTCACCTAAGAATAATATCTCCTTTATCTTGTCCTTAACACGGTTATACTCGGTCTCATCCGATACAATAGTAACTTCACCATTATTTAGCAAAACAACTGGTGGAGAAATATAATCACAAGGAGTTATAGCTGCTGCTTTTCCTGGACGTTCTACTTTAAGCTGAGTTCCAGTAGCTATAAATCCTTCCAAGACCCTCATAGTTAGAGGGTGCAGACCTGCTGCAGCAAGGCCAGACAAACGAGATCGGCCATACCTTAACCTAAACCCACCCCTAGCCATTGGGTATGAAAATATGGGCCTTCCTGCCACTGTTTCCTCTAAGTAAACATATTTTGGAGAGATATGATCACTCTTGTTGTTGTTTTTTGTAGTGTGTTCCTTTGTTTGTATATCCAAAAAATCTCTTAAAAAAAGCCAATCTTCCAAACCTGTCTCTTTTCCATGACTCTCAATAAATTTTACAATCTTCCTTGCCTTTGATGCAAGACCTTCAGCTACAACGAGACACATGCCCCCTCTTATCCTATTGGTCTCAACACGAGGCAAATCTTTGTAATTAGAGACCTCTCTATCGCTAGTGGCATCGCCATTAACCTCAACAGGAATGTGTTGAATAAGAAATTTTATTTCCTCTTTTGATGGAAAATATTGTAAACGTGTGATTACGCGATGATAATCCTCTATCTCAATGATATATCTGTTTATTTCTTTCTCTGTCGGATCATAGGTAGATATATTCAACTGCCTCCTAACATAATCTGCAATTAACACAGATATTGCAGCAGCAGTACCACCAGCAGAACGGATTGGTCCTGCAAAGAAGCAAGAAACATAATTGCCACCGTCCTGTCTCTGCTTCAACTTCAATTCCACAAAACCTTCAAGAGGTGCAGCAGTAACACCCATTGTTATGTAGGCTACACCAATCCTAACACCTGCTTCTAATGCTTTCTCAACAGAGTCAAACTTACAAAATTTTTGTTTGGCTACTTCACCTGCTACCACTAGTGCAACTCTCCAATCACCAAAACCATACTTTTCTTCTAACTCTCTTATTCTATCCTCTATACCTTTCCCAACAATGTCAGGATACACTGAGCTAACAAGCCAGACAACTCTCTCTGCTACATCTTTGGTTAAGATGACATCTACCTTATCCTCTGGGTCATAACCTTTTTTCCTTGCCTCGCTAGCAATTTCATATTCTTCCTTGACTCTTTTCTGAATCATGTCATCTATTTGAGAGAGCATCATAATCTGAAATCCATTATCCTAAAGCTGTTGTTTTTTAAGCTAAACAGATAAGCAACACCTGGAACAGGGTTATGTCCCACTCTTTCCTGGAACTCTGTCTTGGCCTGCCAACAAGAAGTTACAACATTCCAAACATGCTTGTACCTTGTGTGAGATGGTGCGTGGACATGAGCTGCTGTCAAGATATCTGGCACACCGTCTAACATAAGATCGTCAACAAATCTCGGTGCGATTAAAGTAGAACCATGTGTTGGTGCTAAATGTCTCTTCCTTAACAGACTTCTTAACAACAAAGCAGAGTTAATATAACCATGCTTTCTAAACTTTGAAACATTACCAACATAGTAATCAAAAGAATAGCCATGATACATTAAAACATTATACCCTTCAAAGGATGAAGAAGAGTGAATGTTGATTAGACTTGGATTTGAAGACAAGATAAAATTATCTGGTAAATCGTACAAAGGATAAGAAAAGTTTTTGTCAAAGGCAGGTTGTGGTTCAGCTATTCTAACACTATCATGATTCCCCGGCGTGATTATAACTTTAATATCGTCTGGAACTTTAGATATAAGCTCCTTGAATTTTGCATACTGTTTGTCAATAGACTGTATAGATATATCCTTCTCTTGACCAGGGTACACACCAACACCATCGACAATATCACCATTTATAAACAAATACTTCACTTTTGATGCTAACTCTTTGTGCTTATCTGAACCATATTTAAGATTGAGCCAGTCTATGAATCTATTGAATAAATTTTCTAAGAAATCTTTAGAACCAACATGAGTATCAGATATAAAAACAGCATAAACATCGTCGTCCTGCTTCTTTTCTTTAACTATAGGGATTTCAGGATATAATATCTCGTCTATGAAAATGACGTTATTACTTAATCTACCAATGACGCCGATAACCTCATCCTCAACAATCTCGTCAACATCTATCTTTTTATCCTTTATAATTATACCTTTAATTGTACCTGTAGGGTCCTCTAACTCGAGTATAGTGTGCCCATTTTTTGTCGTTGATTTTGAATAAACCATAGCTATCAAGGCGACCTCGCGTGGCCTTGACTTCAACACATGTTCTACACTCATTGCTCTTTTCAGCTCTGGCCGTGTGAGTAAGATAGAGCTTAACTTCCTAAAACGATCATTGTAGTAGGCAACCCAGTCACTTATCGTCTTCTTTCCCTTATCTTCTACATAAGACTTTAAGATGCGAACATTCCCTTCTTCTTTTGAACGTTGTATGTTCCTGTCCTCATGCACCACAATTTTCTTTGGCTTCTTATTAATAGTTCTTTCAAATTCCAGATAGTGCTCCTGTGTAACAAGTCCTGTTACATTTCTATCCTTCAGGAATTTGATAAAATCTTCTAATTTATCAGAGGGTACCTTTAAACTTGACTCTAATAATAGGTTTGAAGTGTCCATAATTATAAGTTCAGCTCAAATTCTAACATCTTCTTTATTTCATTCTTGACTGATGGTTCTAAAGGTAAGCATACTGTCTTAAATCGACCATACCTACCCATACTTATTACTTTCGACTGCAACATGCCCACAGTCTCAAGCTCATTTATAAAGTCGTGTATCCTACGAGATGTAAGAGGGTCCTTCCCTAATCTTAGCATAATCCCTTTATATTTTGTATACACATCGTTCACAGATAATGTGTCTTCTGACGATGATGAGATAATATACAGTATGTACTTAGCGTTTTGTGTTAAAGACTTAACAGATGACAAAAGAAGGTCGTTTTTTATCTTCTTCTCAGCGTCATATACTTCTTCTTCTGTTATTTGTGGTTTTGATCTCCGCTGAGCCAGTTCCCCAGCAACCCTCAGAAGATTTAAAGCCTCTCTCACATCACCACTATGTTTAGCAGTTAACGCGCTAACAAGACGAATTATTGAGTCTGTGTAACTATCCTGTCTAAAGGCGAGCTTAGCTCTCTTAGATATTATATGATAAATTTGAGAAGCATTGTATGGTTCAAATACAATCTTCTCGGATGAAAGAGTAGAAGAGATACATTTCTCAACATTGTTCAAGAGACTAACATTATTAGATATCCCTATGAACGATACAACAGCATTTTCCAGCTGTTCATCAATCCTCGATATATTATACATAAAGGAGCTGTCTTTTCTTGTTAATAAAGGATCTATTTCATCAAGGACAAGAAGGATTGCTTGTTTTTTTGCGTCAACTATATTATAAAAAGCGTCATAAATGTCTTTAGTAGATAGACCTGTCCTTGGTAATTCTCTACCAAGTAAACCACATAATTTCACCAACAAACGGTAGTCTGAATTCCCAAGACCACCAACACGACAATTCACATATATTGTCTGTAAAGGTATGTTTTTCCCATCAGCTACATCTTTTAATGTTTTCACTACTTGCTTTGCTACTAATGTTTTACCTGTGCCTGGCAAACCAAACATAAAGACATTTGATGGTTTCTCAAGCTTAAGGATTGGTTTGAGTATATGTGCTAAAATTTTCATTTCCTTGCTTCTATGAGACACTTCTGATGGTGTATAGTTAAGGAGAAGAGGCGTCTTATCAAGAAAAATGCTTTGCTGATCGATATATTCATCAAAAATGCTCCTTAAATCTGTGCCATCATTATTACTGAAGTAGGAATATAAAGAGCTTTTTGTTTCCATGCTTAACCAACCCCCAACAAATAGAGATAACTTTCTTTTAAAAATAAATATGTGCTTTAAAATATATGACATAACAAGCAGTATTTCAAGTGCACCACACCATTATTTCAAGTGGAAGTTGTGTATTGTATATTTGTATGTGTGTATAACTATAATAATAAATAATAATAAATTATATTATTCCATATTGTAAAAAAAGCTTGATAAACTGCTATTTTCCACTTGAAATTTGGTTAAGACAACATGAAAGAAGTACTTATTTATTTCATATAGAAAAAGAAAAGTAAAGCACAAAGAATACATTCTCCACTTGAAATACAGCTGTGTGTCACAATGTTACAATTTCTATCTTTTTTGATTGTATTTCACTACCTTTACACACTATTCGCTCTATACCTTTTTGTTTTGCTGAGTTGTACAACCTTTTATCTACAATACCATCCATAACGATGGTGTTAATATTATCTATTTCTCTTAGTACACTAGGTATTTCTTTTGCTGGTATCTTTGCAAGTATGTTTAAGTTCTCATCTAATAGGTATGCTCCTTTTGACCCTTCCAACTCATTTAACAGTTTGACAAACTCTTCATTTATCTTGACTTTGTGGTTTGTTGTGCTCTGATGTCTACTAACATTCTTATGCTCTTGTGGTACTGGTATTTTTGCTCTCAATGCTTGGTGTATCTGTTTCTTTGTCAGTTCCTCTACTTCTTTTCCGTATGGTGCTCTGGCTATGAAGTCTATGTCTGCTCCTCTTCTCTTCAATTCTTCTATAATTAAATCCCCGCCTCTGTCTCCGTCTACAAACACAGTTGTCTCCTTCTCATGTGTCAATTTTATAATACTCTCTGGTATGTTTGTGCCGCCAACAGCAATGGCATTTTTTATATTGTTCTTTAATAATGCTATAACGTCTGCTCTACCTTCCACCAATATTACTTCGTCACTTTCATTTACTGCAGGTCCTGCTGGTATTTTTTCTGGACCATATTCTGTTATTTCTAGCATTCTAACGCTCTTACTCACATGTTCTGTTAATTCTGAGCTGTCTGGTATATTTTCTTTTATTAGTCTCTTGAGAATTTCCTTGGCTCTCTCTACAACATATTCTCTCTTTGTGACTCTAACGTCTTCTATTTTTTCTACCTTTATTGTTGCATCGCAAGGTCCAACCCTTTGTATTGTTTCCAGTGCCGCAGCTATTATTGCTGTTTCTGCTTTGTCCATGGAGCTTGGTATACTTATCTCTCCTTCTGTTTTTCCTTTTGCTACTTTTAGATCAACGTCAATTCGGCCGATTCTTCCAGATTTTTGAAGCTCCCTTAGTTCTAACTCATCTCCTAGTAAACCTTCTGTTTGGCCGAAGATAGCTCCTATTACATCTGGTTTTTCTACAATACCATTCGCGTTTAGTTTAGCATATATTATATACTTTGCAGACACTGGTGCTATTTTTCCCATTTTCTCACCATCCTTCTTAGAAATAGGTTCACATCTTCAGTTATGAGTGATCATGACCTATTTCCTTGATTATGATTTTAACCCGCCACACCAAGCACCATTCCTCGTAAGTTGTTAAACTCTCTCTTGGCTAGCCTTCGTGGCGGGTCTTTACTACACCTCTTGCTCCCTTTTCACGTGATCTAAGGGCCGCAGTAGGTGTAGCTGCCTTGCCTTGGCTAGAATTTGAAATCATTGTTATTTAAACTTTTTGCTTACTTGTGTTCCATGCCCAATATCATCTTACATTCGTTAGTTATAAAATCCACATCGTCTTTAAGCTGCCCACTATATCTTGTTAGCCCTGTTGCTGTTATATATTCATACAGTGACTTTACAAATTTTACAAAAGGATTAATTTCCCACTTATCCATGTAGTCTGTTATCATCTTTCCATTTATCTTTATTGTATACTTCCTGTCTTTTATATCATAGCTTATCATCACTTCTATAACAAACATGACGTACTCATTCAATTTTTTTGACAGCTCTATCTCCACTTCTTTGCTTTTCCCTTGCTTTTGTTTATTCTTTAATTCTTTCAATGAATAACCCATCCCTTTTGAGAGGCTTGAGAACCAATCGTAGAATTTTGAGAATTCTATGCTTGCGTTGTCTCTCTCTATTTCCGCTCTATGCTGTGCATAAATTTCCATACTATTTACTGCTGTGCCAGAAATAAAAACTTTATCTTATCCTTAACGCGTCTAATATTCTCGGTGTTGATGTTTCTATGCTAAAGGTCTTATGCACCACTGACGAAAACTTTGTTGACTTGCTTTTTTCTCCATGTACGAATATTGCTCTTTTGGGCTTCGGTGTTACTTTCTTCAAGTAATTTAGCAGCTCATTCCTATCAGCATGACCTGAAAAACCATCTATCGTATACACGTTGAGTTTTATTTTTACGATCTTTGATTTTCCCTCAACACTCACCGGAACTTCTTTTTCCCCTTCTTGTATTTTCCTACCAAGAGACCCTTCTCCTTGGTAGGATACAAATATTAGAGCATTTCTAGGATCTTCTGCTAATTTGTACAGATAGTAGACACTAGGCCCACCTGTTAACATACCACTCGTTGCAGTGATTATCGTTGGCCCACCCTCCTCTGTTATCTTATCTCTGTCTTTGTTTGAGACTACTCTTTTGAAGATGTCAGACAAGAAGGGGTTGTGGTCTTTATGGAATATGTCTTTCTTTACTTTTTTGTTCATAAACTCAGGGTATGTTGTGTGTATCGCGTTGACATCCCATACCATCCCATCAATGATTATTGGAACTTTTGGTATTTTTCCCTTGTTCATAGCCTCTTCTAATATTAACATAATTTCTTGTGACCTCCCAACACCAAGCACTGGGACGAGGACTTTACCTTCTTTTTCTATTGTTGCCTTTATGATATCCAAGAACTTCTTCTCACTTTCTTCTCTTTTTGGCTGAATGTCGTCTGGGCCACTGTACGTGCTCTCCATAACGATCGTTTCTAATCTCTGGAACGTGTCGTGTGCTTTATTCAATAACCTCGTGTTGGTGTACTTAAAGTCACCAGTATACAACATGTTATGGTATCCGTCACCAATGTTTAAGTGCACCATTGCACTGCCTAGAACATGCCCTGCGTTGTGTAGTGTTAGTCTAACATCTTTTGTTATGTCATTAACTTCATCGTAGTCGAAAGTGACAGTGTGTTTTATCATTTCGTATATGTCTGTTGATGAGTATATCTGCTCTTTTCCATCCTTACGCATTACATCAATATAGTCTAACTGCAGCATGGTCATTATGTCTCTGGTTGGCTCTGTACAGTAAACCGGCCCACGGTACCCATACTTGAACAAATATGGCACAAACCCCGAATGGTCTAAGTGGGCGTGAGTGATAACAATCGCATCCAGTTCTTTTATGTTAAACTCTGGCGCTTCTAGTTTTGGATAGGCGTTGATCTCCGAGGCAACATTTACACCACAATCCATTAACACTCTGCTGTTTGGTGTTTGAAGGAGGATTGCTGATCTTCCAACTTCTCTCGCTCCGCCTAGAAACGATAATCTAATCCAGTAATGCTTATTTTTTGTGTATGGTTGGTATATCTTTTCACCAATTTTATGCATGAAATTACGTCTGTACTCTGAATTTTTGTAGAGGGTTGCTCTGATTGACCTGACCAAGTCTGATTTTATTGCAGGAGAGCGCTTTATTATTGGAACCCATCTTGTCTTCTTCTTTATCTCTTCTATTATCCTTCCATTTCGCCCTATTACAACGCCTGGCTTTCCTGATTCAAGATAAACAATGCTCCTGTTGTAATCGAACCAAATATCTCCCAGTTCTGCTGTTTTTGGTACAATCTTCCTTATTATTTCCTCTGCCTCTTCTATGTCTAATAACATTGTTGGGTCTGGTCTTAGTTCTATTCTCTTCTTTACCTTGTCGACAATATCCTTAATTTTTGATTTGCCTTTGTCTAGGAATTTCATGTCTTTTGTATACACTATTATGTTTGCGCCTTCATAGACAATGTCCTCTATTGCTTTGTTTGGAAGTTCTTCTTTAATCTTAGAAATGATTGTCATAATTATGCAACTTTTTCGAGGCCTTTACGAGACAGGTAATATATTGTAATACCTTCTCCAGAGTAAATATCTCTTCCCATCGCTATGTTGACAGCTTTCTTAGCAATGTCTATGGCTTCTTTCTTATTCATTGATTTACTGTACTCATTATCTAATACTCCAAGAGCGAATGTACTCCCACTTCCAGTTGACATGTACTTGTGTTCGACTGTAGAACCGTCAGCACCTATTGAGAATAAGTGAAAGTCAGAATCATACCCACCCAACAACAATTGCACGTAGTATGGCATGTAGAATCGATTTCCGTACAGAATATTGCT
>CAZCWL010000006.1:0-20645 GCA_964502435.1 Candidatus Woesearchaeota archaeon
AATAAATTCAACGTGACAGAGGAGACAAACCATAAAACAAAAAATACCCATACTTTTATCACAGATATTAAGTTATATTTTATCATCAGAAGGACTATTATTGTTCCACACAATAGTCCAATTATCACGGACGTTGCAGTGTCTTTTTCTGTTGGTCTACTTATGTTGTAAGGTAAGTTGTCTTGGTAATGTAAACTAACAAAAATACTTAGTGCCTGTGTTATCATAAATAGTAATACAACAGCTAGAACCACTCTCATCTTGCAACACGTTCATTGTAGATTATTGAACATATCATAAGAATTATTCTTGGGTTGCCTTTTGCTTTTTTCCAGATGTGTTTTAGCTCTTTTTCTGTGAATGGTTTTAGTGATTTTGAAGGCTTATCTCTTGTTAAGTTCAGTCGTTGTATAATCATTTCCTTTGCTTCTTCAAATGACATAGAGGGTATGATAATCCTTTTTGCACTCTTTAGCTTTGGAAGCTCTTTTAAGAGGAGACTAAACTTTTTTTCATCTATCTTCGTAATTATAAACTGCTTCTTTGAAGCGTTTACTATGTTTTCAACTACAGCTTTCTTTATACTTTCATTCATTGCTAGCAGATTTTCGAAATCATCTATTACCACAATTTTACTCTTTGGCATTTCAACAGCAAGATTATCATTCATTATCACGTAACTGTGTTTCTTCTTTCCCAAGAACTCATGAATCATGTGTGTTCCTCCATAACCTCTTTCACCAATAAGGATAACAAGTCCATGTTTTGATTTTTTGTAGATTTCATCTATTCTCTTTGCTATTCTCTTTATTCGCTTATCACTTTTTTCTAATCTAATAGGTTCGATTGGAACAAAAGGATTCAAAATCATAAGTTTTAATACATGAGATGCAAATAAATATTTTGCCCTGCCTTGGTTTTAATATCTATGCTGATAAAATAGCAAGATTTATAAAGGCATCTTTCTCTTTAATGTTACTGCACTTCAATGCAGTAGGTTTGTGAACCGATGGAATAGCCCATTTAAGGAGAGTTAGTTATGGGACATCAAAAGGGAAAGGCAGAGCGTCCAAGAAGGGGCTCATTACAGTTTTGGCCCCGAAAAAGAGCTAGTCGTATCTATCCTCGTGTTTCTACATGGCCACATAAAGATGATCCTGTCCCTCTTGGGTTTGCAGGTTATAAGTGTGGGATGACTCACGTGCTCGCCGTTGACACAGCAAAAAATTCTCCAACAAAGGGTATGAATGTTATGATTCCTGTCACAATCATTGAGACTCCTCCTCTGAAGGTGTTTGGTGTGAGGTTCTATGAAAAAACGCCGTATGGGTTAAGAGTGAAGAAAGATATTATCAACGTGGCCAAGGATAAGTTTATATCAAGATATATCTCTTCTCCTTCTAAATCTCATGACATATCTTCTGCTTCTGTTGATTCTGTGTTTAAAATCCATCTTCTTGTTCACACTCAACCACATGTTATAAAGTTAAAGAAGACTCCAGAGGTGTTTGAGATTGCAATAGGTGGTGACGTGCAAGCACAGTTTGAAAAGGCTAAGGAACTGTTGGGTAAGGAGATTAAAGTATCTGACGTGTTTAAGCCAGGAGATATGGTTGATGTTTCTGCTGTCACAAAAGGTAAAGGCTATCAAGGATCAATAAAGAGATTTGGTGTGAAGCTCGAGTCAAAACACACAGACAAGAAAAGAAGAAGAGTTGGTAATCTTGGCCCTGAGGGCCAAGCAAAGGTTTCATGGCGTGTTCCTCAGTTTGGTCAAATGGGATTCCATACACGAACAGAGTATAGCAAATTAGTGCTTATGGTTGATAATAAAGACATAACTCCAAAAGGTGGTTTTATTAATTATGGTGTACTGCGGTCTGATTGGATAATGTTGAAAGGATCTGTTCCAGGTCCTAAGAAGAGGCTTGTTAGATTGAGATTCAGTGTTAGGCCTGCAAAGCAAGCCTTGCCTGAGATAAAGTACATTTACAGAGAATCACAACAGGGTAATTAAAATGAAAGCAAAACTTTATGACAAGAAAGGAAAGCAGGTTGGGGAGATAGATTTGCCTATTCAGTTTGCTGAATCAGAGAGGAAAGACTTGATAAGAAGAGCATTTTTGGCTATTATGTCTCATAGGTACCAACCACAAGGTGTGGAGCCAATGGCCGGGAAGAGAAAAGTAGTTGAGTTAAGTAAAAGAAGGAGAAGGTTTAGATCTATATACGGGCGTGGTGTTTCAAGAACGCCTAGGAAAGTTATGTACAGGCTTGGGGCTAGCTTTGGTTGGGTTGGAGCGTTTGTTCCATTTGCAAGAGGAGGTAGAACAGCTCATCCTCCTAAGGTTGAGAAGAAAGTTTATGAGAAAATAAACAAAAAGGAAAGGAAGAAAGCTATACGGTCTGCTCTTGCTGCTGCTAAGCTTTACATAGTTAAAGACCTGGACTCAATATCCAAGCCAAAGGATGTATTGTCTTTGCTTAGCAGTTTGAAGATTGACTTTTTGGTTGAGAAGGCAAAGAAGAAAAAGGTAAGAGCTGGAAAAGGAACAATGCGTGGACGAAGGTACAAACAGTCTAAGGGACCATTATTTGTTGCATCGTCTCGTGATAAAGATATCATTCGTGCAGCAAGGAACATACCTGGGTCTGATGTAGTGGACGTGAAGAATCTTAATGTTGAGCTGCTTGCACCAGGGGGAAATCCTGGAAGATATGTGCTAATATCAGACAGAGCAATTGAAATTATAAATAATGAGAGATTGTTTGCGTGATGGTTATGAAATACATTATATCACCTGTTGCAACTGAAAAAGCAATAAAAATGATGGAATCAGAGAATAAGTTAGTTTTTATTGTGGAGAGGAAAGCTACAAAGTCTGACGTAAAAAGAGAACTAGAGAGGGAATTTGGAATTAAACCTGTTAAGATTAATGTTTACATAGATCCAAAAGGAAGAAAAAAGGCAATAGTTAAACTACCAAAGGATAAGCCAGCGATTGAGTTTGCAACAGAGTTTGGAGTGGTGTGACATGGGTAAAAGAATTCGTGTTCAGAGGAGAGGAAGAGGTTTAGGTAGATGGAAAGCTCCTTCACACAGATTTAAGTTTAAGTTGGCTTACCCATCTTATGACACTATCCAAAAGTCAGGAGTCGGTAAGGCAAAGATCGTGAACATCCAGAATGACCCTGCTAGGACAGTGCCTGTTATGATAGTGGAGTATAATAATAAAGAGTACTATCTCCCAGCTACAATGAATGCTTATGTTGGGCAGGAGATTGAACTTGGGATAAGAGCTAGTCCAGCACCTGGTAATATTGTCCCTATAGGTTATGTACCAGAGGGGGCTTTTGTTTACAACATTGAGTTGACACCAGGCGATGGTGGGAAGCTAATTCGATCGTCTGGAACGTCAGCAAGAATTGTTGCGCATGAAAAGGATTACACAATCGTGAAACTTCCTTCAAAGAAGTTCAAGAGACTTAACCCAATGTGTAGGGCTATAATTGGTGTTGCTGCTGGTGGTGGTAGGAGAGATAAACCTTTTGTTAAAGCTGGAAATAAGCATAAGGCAATGCGCGCAAGAGGTAAGCTTCATCCTGTCACATCAGCTGTTGCTATGAACGCTGTTAGTCATCCTTTTGGTGGTAAGAGGAGATCAACACAGAAGAAGCTTAAAAGACCTGTTTCACGTAATGCTCCACCTGGAAAGAAAGTTGGTTCAATTGCTGCCAGAAGAACTGGTAGGAGGAAGAAGTAATGAAGCGCGAGTTTAAATTTAGAGGTTACACAGTTGAGGAGCTTAAGAAGATGAGTTTGAAAGATTTTGCCATGCTCATCAAGTCGAGAGAGAGAAGGTACTTGTTAGATTTAGATGAGAGAAGGAAGAAGTTTTTGAGCAAGGTTGCAAATCCAAAGGGTAAACCTATAAAGACTCACCTTCGAGACATGGTTATAATCCCACAGATGATCGGGTTAACTATTCATGTTCACAATGGTAAGGAGTTTGTCCCTGTTGAGATCAAGCCGGAGATGTTAGGTCATAGGTTAGGGGAGTTTGCTCCAACAAGAAAGCCTGTTAAGCACTCTGCTCCAGGAGTTGGTGCTACAAGAGGTTCAATGTTTGTTTCGGTGAAGTAAAATGGAAACAACAAAAGAAAACGTTGTTGACTATAAGAAAGTCCAGCAAGAGCAGCTTAAAGCTAGTGGTAAGTCTAAACAGGTTGAAACAAAGAAGGCTGAGACTAAGAAGCCAAAGCATGCTCCAAAGCCAAAAGAAAAGCCAGAGCGTGTTGTTGCTCAGGCTAAGTATTTACCTATATCAACCAAGCATAGCGTGAATGTATTACGTGCAGTTAAAGGCATGAAAATCGATAAGGCTATCGCTTATCTTGATGCTGTTATAAAGAAAAAAAGATCAATACCATTCAAAACTCATAACAGAAAACTTGCACATAGAAGTGATATCGAAGGGCCAGGCAGGTATCCTGTTAAGGCATCAGCGTACATAAAGAGGGTTATTCGGGACGCAGCTAACAACGCTACGTATCTAGGTCTTGATAAAGAAAAGTTAGTAATCTCCAAAGCTGTTGCTAATCTTGCATTTTCACGTAGCTCGAGACGTGGAAAATACACACATGTACTTATAGAAGTGATGGAGAAATGATAGAGAAGAAGTTTGTTGCGCAGAAGAAGAAGGAGTATCAGGTTAAAGTATTTTTGAACAGAAAATTACCAAAGGCAGGTTTGTCCAAGATAGAATTAGAGAAAACACCATTGGGTATGAAGGTTATAATCCACACGTCGAAACCTGGTCTTGTTGTTGGCAGGAGGGGTATGAGTTTGAATTCCCTGAAGGAAGCTTTAAAGACTAAATTTGGGCTGGAAAACCCACAGATAGAGATAAGGGCTGTTGAAGAACCCTTGCTTGATGCTCAGATAGTTGCATCGCTTGTCGCTAATCGTCTTGAACGTTATGGAACAAGCAGGTTTAGAGGCATAGGGCATAGGATAGTCCAATCTGTTATAGACGCTGGTGCTGCAGGTGTTGAGGTGAGAATTGCTGGGAAGATTCAGGGGTCAATGTCTAGTTTTGTAGGGTTCAGAAAAGGTTATTTGCCTAAGTGTGGGCAGGTTGCGATTGATGGCGTAGACAGAGGTTATGCTCTTGCTGTGTTGAAAGCAGGGCTTATTGGTGTGAGTGTGACTATCCTGAAGAACAAGGAGGCCTTGCCCGACCTTGTGTTTTTTAAGGATGTGCAAGAAGAAGTCGCACAAGAAGAGCCTGCTGAAGAAGCCGAAGAGCCATTAGAGAAGGCTGAGGGTGGTGTAAGTGCTGAAGGTTAAAGACATGAGAAAGATGAATAGGAAAGCTCTTCATGCTGAACTCGAATCACTTAAGAAAGAGTTGTTTAGAATAAGGGCTAAGAAGACAGCAGGTGTCGCACCAGAGAATCCGGGCATAGTGAAACAAATAAGAAGAACAATTGCTCGTATAAAAACTATACTCCGTGAGGTGAGATAAAAAGTATGAAAGATATCACAGGATTACCTGAGGAGATAGGAGGGTTAAATATAATTGCTAAGGAGCAGCAACGCATAGAAGTGACAACAACAAAAAGGCGCTATGGCAAGATCACCACGTTGGTGAAAGGCATTGATCCCAAGGCCGTTGACTTGCATGATTTGGTGAAGAAGCTCAAGTCGAAGCTTGCTTGTGGTGGGACAGTCAAGGGAGATGTCATAGAATTACAGGGTGATCACAGAACAAACATCAAGCGTGCTCTTGTTGAGCTTGGCTTTCCCGAAAACACAATAACTATATTATGATGATAACAAAACAGAACATAAAACAACACGAATTAATAGGGTTGACTGTTGACGTTCAATACAACAATGCCACACTCCATGGTGAAATAATCGATGAGACAAAGAATACAATTACACTCCAAACAAAAGCAGGCGAAAAAACAGTTATAAAAAAGAACGCTGTGTTTACATTCCATCTTAGGGATGGGGATGTGGTAATAAAAGGGGAAGAGATTGTAGGAAATCCATGGGATAGAATAAAACCGAAACATCGTATAAAAACAAGGTGGGAGATATGATAGGCTTAGATGTTAAGGAACCAAAGAAGAAATGTAAGGATAAGAACTGTCCCTTCCATGGGACATTGAAGGTTAGAGGTAGGGTTATGACTGCTACGGTTGTTAGTGATAAAATGGACAAGACTGTTGTTGTGAGGTATGAGAGGCCATACTACGTCAAAAAGTATGAGAGGTATGAGATAAGGTCTTCGAAGATTCATGCGCACAACCCTCCTTGTATAGACGCTAAGGAAGGAGATGTTGTTAGAATTGCTGAGTGTAGACCGTTATCCAAGTCTAAGAAGTTTGTTGTAGTTGAGGTGGTGAAGCATGCCGGCTAGCAGAAAGACAAAAAGAGGACTAAGGCCTTTGACTTTAAGTGTCCCAAAGGTGTTAAATGTTGGGGCTAGATTGACTGTAGCAGATAACTCTGGTGCAAAGGTAGCTGAGATTATAGCAGTTAAACATTACAAAGGTGTGCGTTCTAGGATACCAAGGGCTGGTGTTGGGGATGTAGTAATTGTTGCTATAAAGGAGGGTAATCCTGATATGAAGCATCAAGTGGTCCCTGCTGTTATAGTTCGTCAAAGAAAGGAGTTTAGAAGAGCGGATGGGACAAGAATAAAGTTTGAGGACAATGCTTGTGTGATACTTAAGGACCTAGAAAATTATGATCCGAAAGGCACTATCATAAAAGGACCGATCCCGTCTGAAGTAGCAAAGCGCTATGTTAATGTAGGAAGAATTGCAAGTGTTGTTGTTTGAGGTGTATGGTTATGAGTTGGTCAAAGCATTGGGTAAGGAGTAAGAAACCTTCAAAGCAGAGGAAGTATGTAGCTAACGCTCCTCTCCATGTAAGGCATGATCTAGTAGCTGCTCATCTGTCAAAGGACCTTATAAAGAGGTACAAATGTAGATCTATCCCTGTGAGAAAAGGTGATAAGGTTATTGTTATGAGAGGAGAGTTCAAGGGTAAACAAGGAACTGTTGATAGGGTTGACTTGAAGCGATTAAGGGTTTATGTTTCAGGTGTGCAGAAAGAGAGACAAGATGGTACTAAGTACAAGGTTGGACTGCATCCATCTAATCTTATGATAGTAGAGTTATCTACTGAGCAAGGAAGGATAAAAGTTAAGAAGGTGAGTACAAATGGCTAGGCATGGTAAACCAACTGTAATGAAAAGAGTATCTGCACCAAGAGTATGGAAGAGTGTTAGGAAGATGTCTAAGTACATACTGAGGGTCTCCCCTGGACCTCATCCATCTAGCGAGGCAGTTCCTCTGTTGGTCTTATTAAGGGACATCTTAAAGTTAGGTAGGACACTAGAGTTAAGGAAGGTTATCAAAGCTGGCCGTGTTAAAGTAGATAGTAGAGTTGTTAAGGATAAGCGTTTCCCTGTTGGGTTGATGGATACAGTTTCTGTTGATGATCTGCACTATCGAGTTGTTTTGGACAGAGGGAAGCTTGATGTTGTTGAGATTGATAAAGTAGAGTGTGATAAGAAGTTTGTTAAAGTTATAGGAAAGCATGTGGTCAAAGGTGGTAAGATTCAGTATAAGCTTTCAAGCGGCAGGGTATTGCTTTCGGATAAGAACTACGATATTGGTTCTACTCTTCTGATAGAGCTCCCAAGCCAAAAAGTTTTGAAGACAGTTGAGCAGAAGAAAGGCTCCAAAGTCTTAATAACAAAAGGGAAGCATGCTGGTGAAGTCGCTGTGCTTCAAGATGTGATCGGTGGACGAGCAGTGTTGAATACGAAAGATATGACTTTCCAGACACCTAAAGATTATATATTTGTAATTGATGACTCAATAAAGGTGGTTAAATGATATACATAGACAAGGTTGTGCTAAACATCGGCGTTGGAGAACCTGGTGAGAAATTGGAGAAGGCCTACAAACTGTTAGAAAAGATTACAGGACACAAACCTGTTAAAACCAAAGCAAAAAGAAGGATACCAGCTTTTCACATAAGGCCAGGTTTAGAGATAGGAGTTAAGGTTACATTGAGACATAAAGAAGCTGAGGAAATGTTAGGAAAGCTTTTAAAAGCTGTTGACAATGAACTTAAACAGAGTCAGTTTTCAGGTGATACTTTTTCGTTCGGCATAAAGGAGTATATATACATTCCAGGATTAAAGTATGATCCATCGATAGGTATTATGGGAATGGATGTATGTGTCCATTTTAAACGTCATGGTTACAGCAAGAAGATGCCTAACAGACATAGGGTAAAACCAGAAGAGGTTATGGCATACATTAAGGAGAAGTATGGGGTGAAGATAGTATGAGCACATCAGATTGGACAAAGCTTGCGAAGCAGATTGCACACAAACCTTCCAAGCTAAAACGTATGGAGAAGTACAATAAACCAAAGCAGAGAACAACAGGTGTTGATAAGTACAGGTGTGAGATATGTGGAAGAAGAGGTGCTCATATAAACAAGTATGGGCTTCATATATGCAGACAGTGTTTTAGGGATGTGGCGAGGGAGTTAGGATTTAAAAAATATGGTCATGAGGTGTGATGTATGACGCAACAAGACCCACTTGCAGATGCACTTTCCCGCGTATTAAACGCTGAGCGGGCGGGTAAGAGTAGTGTTAAGATTAAGCCTGTTTCGAAGGTTATAAAAGAAGTGCTAAGAGTCATGAACGAGAATGGTTACGTTGGGACGTATGAGTTTGTAAACGATAGCAGAGGGGGTATGATTAACCTTAACTTAGTTAAGGCCATAAACAAATGTGGAGCTATAAAACCAAGGTTTAGTTTCAGTGTTGAGGACATAGAGAAGTTTGAGAAACGTTATCTTCCATCGAAAGACTTTGGGATAATAGTCGTTTCAACGAATAAAGGAATCATGACTCACTTAGAAGCTAAGCAGAAGAATCTTGGAGGCATACTTTTAGCTTATGTGTATTGAGGGGATGGAGATGGAAGTTAAACTTCCTGAAGGTGTGAGTGCAAAAATGGAAGACAATAAAATAACTATCACAGGTGATAAAGGTAGTTTGACAAGGGAGTTGTTTTATCCTGGGGTATCTATTAAGATTAATGGTGATACCATCAGTATCCAATCTGTTAAAGACAATAGACGTTACACAAGGATTGTTAACACATTTAGAGCCCATATAAAGAACATGATAAAAGGCGTGACTAAAGGTTACAGATATGAATTAAAGGTATGTTACGCTCACTTTCCTATGTCTGTTAAGGTTCAGGGTGATGAGGTTGTGATTAGCAATTTTATTGGAGAGAAGGTCCCGAGAAAGGCAAAGATATTACCTGGTGTTAATGTGGACATAAAAGGTAGAAACATTATTGTTACTGGTATTGACGTAGAGAAAGTAGGTCAAACTGCTGCTAACATAGAGCAAGCTACACGTATAGTTGGTAAGGATAGGAGAAAGTTTCAAGATGGTATCTATATTGTGAAAAAGAAAGGTGATATGGAATGAAATTCCTTAGAGTAGAGCATTACAGAAAGAAATTAGGAGAAAAGTGGAGGCGGCCAAAAGCGTGGCATCACAACAAAGCTAGGAAGAGAGTAGGCACAAAGTTATGGTTAGTTAGGATTGGGTATAGGTCTCCAAAAAGTGAGAGATACAGGCATCCATCTGGGTTGTATGAGGTAATTGTTCATAATGTTAATGAACTGAAAAATGTTAATCCGAAAACACACTGTGTTAGAATCGCTAAGATTGGTAAAAAGAAGAAGAAACTTATTGTAGGGGAGGCCAAGAAGTTAGGAATCAAAGTTTTGAATCCAGGTGAGTTTAAATGAAGGTTGACGTACAAAGAAGAATGGCTGCAGATGTATTGAATGTGGGAGTGGATAGAGTATGGTTTGATCCTAGTCACTTGAAAGATATAAAAGAAGCTATAACAAAGTCAGATATAAGGTCTCTCATAAAAAAGGGTTGGATAAAAAAGAAGCCAGTTCAGATTCATTCAAGAGGAAGAGCTCGTGTTACACACGCGAAAAAGAGAAAAGGTTTAAGGCGAGGTCACGGTTCAAGAAAGGGTAAGGCACTTGCTCGTATGGGTTCAAAGAAAACTCTTTGGAAGAACAGGATAAGGCTGCAAAGATCACTCTTAAGGCGGTTGAAAATCAAAGGAAAATTAGATACAAAGACGTACAGATTACTCTATAGGCGGGCGAAAGGAGGATTTTTCAGGTCAAAGGCCCACTTGAAGTTATATTTGTCCAAGCTTTTAGGTGAGAAGCAATGATTGTTAAATACAGGAGATACAGAGAAGGGAAGACAAATTACAAGAAGAGGTTGGCACTTGTTAAGTCAGGACTGCCAAGGCTTGTCATCAGAAAGCATCATAACAGTATTGTCGCCCAGGTTGTTAGTTATGACCCGAAAGGGGATAAAGTTTTGACAGGCTTTGTTTCAACAATGTTGAAAAAGTATGGTTGGGATGCTCATACTGGTAACATTCCTAGTGCTTACCTTACAGGTTATGCACTTGGACTACGTGCAAGGAAAAAGGGTATAAAAAGAATGGTACTAGACTTGGGATTGCAGAGGGTAACAAAGGGTTCATCCCTCTTTGCTTGCTTGAGAGGTGTTTTAGACGCAGGGATTGATGTACCTCATGGTGAGGATGTACTGCCTAAGGAAGACAGGTTATATGGTGGGCATATCTCGGAAAATATAAAATCAAAGATTGATGAGGTAAAAAATAAGTTAGGTGAATAAGATGGATTGGACGCCAAAGACAAAACTGGGTAAGATGGTTTTAAGCGGAGAGATAAAGTCAATAGATGAGATACTAGATAGGGGTATTAGAATCACAGAGCCCGAGATAGTTGATTATTTCCTCCCTAATCTCCAATCTGAGCTGATTCTTGTTGGGCAGATGAAGGGAAAGTTTGGTGGTGGTCAGAGGAGACCTTACAGAAGTACAAAAAAGACGACAGCAGAAGGTAAAAGAGTTAAGTTCACAGCTTATGCTGTTGTTGGGAATGGTGACGGTTACATTGGTCTTGGCTGGGGTAGTGCTAGAGAAACACTTCCTGCAAGGGAGAAGGCTGTTGCAAATGCCAAGAAGAATTTAATCAAGATAAAAAGAGGATGTGGTTCATGGGAATGTGCTTGTGCTTCACCTCACTCAATACCTGTGCAGGTAGAAGGAAAGGAAGGGAGTGTTAGGCTTGTTTTGATGCCTGCACCAAAAGGTATAGGTTTGTGTATAAATAATGAGTGTAAGAAGATTATGAAGTTAGCAGGTATAAAGGATATCTGGTCCAGGTCCTTTGGTAAGACAAGGACAAGAATAAACCTTGTTAAAGCCTGCTTTGATGCTCTCAAGAAACTTTCAAAAATTAAGATAAGACAGGATTATTACAGTAAAGCAGGCATAAAAGAAGGGAGTTTGAAATGAAAGCTATAGCCGTTGTAAGAGTAAGAGGAACCGTGAATGTTAAGGATAAGACAGAGAGAACTCTGCGTCTACTTAGGTTGTTTAAGAAACATAGCTGTGTTATCCTTCCAGCTACACCAAATATTATGGGAATGTTGAAGTCTATTGAAGATTATGTTACGTATGGAGAGATAGATAAGGAAACGTTAAAAGAACTAATCCTTCAAAGAGGTAAACTTAGCGTTAGTAAGAAGGTTGACGAGCAGTATTTAAGCTCTAAGGGGGGATTAGATGTTATTGTGGACGGTGTTATACAAGGAAAAATTAGTCTTACAGATTTAGGTGTGAAACCATTTAGGCTGTCTCCTCCAAAAGGTGGTTTTGAGCATGGAGGAATAAAGAAACGATTTAAAGATGGGGGAGTCTTAGGTTACAGAGGAGATAAGATAAATGACTTAATAAGACGTATGATTTAGGTGGTGTTATGATAAGAAGAAGAAAAAAATCTGTGAAGGCGAGGGGTTATACATCTCACTTTAGAGGTAAAGGTGGAAAGAGAGCTCGTGGTCATGGAAACAAGGGTGGTGTTGGTAGAGCAGGCCATGGAAAAAGAGCAGCTCACAGGAAGATAATGTTCCTCAAGACAGAGGAACGAAAAAAGAAGAAGCTAGCTGTTATTAACATAGCAGATCTTCCTGACGTGTCAGAGGTTAAGTTAGGGAATATTAAATTACTTGCTAGAGGCAAGGCGAAGCCCATAACTGTTTACGTTAAGCAGGCTTCAAAAGCTGCTGTGGAGAAAATAGAGAAGGCTGGTGGTAAAGTTATAATCGAACAGTGATAGTTATGAATTGGGTTAAAGTAGGAGAGAACTTACCTGAGGTTGAAGCACCTGTAAAGAAGTTGGGCTTGAAGACCAAGCTCGTATGGACAGGTGTTGTTCTGATAGTGTTCTTTGTTTTAGGTATGATTCCCTTGTACGGGTTAAGTCCTGATTACCAGCAACAACTACAGGTGCTTGAGGTTCTTCTTGCTGCTAAATTTGGTTCATTGATCACATTAGGTATCGGACCTATAGTCACTGCTAGTATAATACTCCAGTTGTTGATAGGAGCAGATGTTATCAAGTTGAATCTTGCTACTCACGAAGGTCGAGCTCAGTTTCAGTCATTGCAGAAACTGTTTTCGGTATTGTTTATTGTGTTTGAGAATGCTGCTTTTGTGTTCTCTGGTTCTTTACCTGCTGTCTATCCAAGTCTTTATTGGCAATTAATAATGGTAATTCAGCTTGTTATAGGTGGTTTAATACTTATGCTTATGGATGAGGTTGTTAGCAAGTGGGGAATAGGTTCTGGTATATCATTGTTCATAGCAGCAGGAGTATCCATGCAGATATTTGTAAAAGCGTTCTCTCCGTTTAAGGCGGGTATGCTTCCTAGCGGTGCTGTGTGGCAGGTTCTTGCACTTATTGCTCAGGGAGTACCAGGAGAAGCGATTTGGCCACTGGTAGCTATCATAGCTACCATTGTAGTTTTCTTGTTATCTATATATGCACAGTCTATAAAAGTTAGCTTACCTTTGACATTTGCTAGAGTCAGGGGAATATCATTTAACTGGCCGATACGCCTTCTTTACACCTCTAATATTCCAGTAATCCTTGTTACAGCATTTATGGCTACTACTCAGGTTTTTGCGCTTATGCTGTTCTCCCAGGGAATCCCACTATTGGGCACATTCGAGATACAAAATGGAAGACAAGTTCCTGTAAGTGGGTTTGTTTCATACCTTAACCCTCCTACTATAAGGGATTTGTATTATCAAGGATTTACATCACATAATACAATATCTATTTTAGTTTATCTGATATTCATGACGGTTGGTGCTGTGCTTTTCTCTGTGTTGTGGGTGAAAGTGGGTGGACAAGGTCCAGAAAATGTTGCTGATCAGATAATGCAGTACAATCTGTTTATACCTGGTTTCAGACCAGATAAACGTATACTTGTGATGAAGTTAGAGCACTACATAATGCCTATGGCTGTTATTGGTGGTGCTGTGGTTGGGTTACTAGCAGCACTTGCAGACGTGCTTGGTGCTTTGGCTAGAGGAACTGGCGTGTTACTTTCAGTTTTAATCATCTACCAGTTTTATGATACAATTATCAAGCAACATCGTGATGAAGTAGCACCATTAATAAACTTTATTAGGAGGAGGCAAATATGAATGCGTTTTTAGAGTTAGTTTTGATTTCGCTTAGTGTATCTTTATTTTCTCAGGGAGCATATTTTCTTTTTTCTGACGTGAAGAAAGTGTCAGCTTACAGAAATAGAATTAAGGAGATAAGCACGAAGATACGTAAGTTAGATCCTTCATCTGATGAGTACAAGTCATTATTTAATGAGCAGTTAAAAATAAATTCACAAATTATGAGAATGAACATGAAGCCAATGATCATTACAACCTTACCTCTAATTCTAGTGTTTATGTTCCTTAACAAAAGGTACGCTGGGATTGAGGTAATACCTCTACCTTTTAGCTTGTTTGGTAAGACATACTTGGGTTGGCTAGGGACCTACATAATACTGTCCTTATTTTTCACGTCCATAATCCAGAAGATTTTGTTTAAGTATCTGGGTGAGAGGAATTGAAAGTTATGATTGCTGGGTACCCTGGTTCAGGTAAGACAACTGTTTCCACATTCATTGCTAAGAAGTTTAAGTTAGATTATGCATCAGCAGGCAAGTTGTACAGGGAGTTGGCTTCTGCTGATGGTGTTGATATAAACTCACTTAAGTTTCTTAAATGGTATAAGCAAGCACGCTATGACAAAATTGTTGACTCGCAAGTCAGGAAGGCTTCTCGCAAGGGAAATTGTGTTATTGATTCCTGGTTAGCTCCTTATCTTATTAAGGATGGAATTAAAATCTTTCTTAAGGTTGATTTTGAAGTGGCTGCTAAGAGGGTAGCGTCAAGAGAAAACATATCTATCCGCACAGCAAAGATAATAACGAGAAAACGTCTTGACTTAACGAGAAGACGTGCTAAACGACTGTACGGTATAAAGCTTGACGATTTATCTGTTTACAATTTTGTAATCGACACAACGTTTTTAAACGTTAATGATGTAAATAACCTTGTCAGTTTTTTGCTTAGGAGGTTGAGATTATGATACAACCAGGAAGATTATGTATAAAATTAAGGGGAAGAGACAAGGGAAGGTACTGTGTTATTGTGGAGAAGCTAGACAAAAATTATGTTCTGATAGATGGGGCTGTGAGACGAAGGAAGTGTAACATAAACCACTTAAAACTTCTTCCAGAGGTTTTAGACGTTAAGCTTGACAAGGAGTCTATACGTAAAGAGTTAGTGAAGCGTGGATACATAAAAGAAAAGAAGAGAAATTACACACCAAGACCCAGGGCTAAGAAGTAGAAAGTTATATTTACAACCTTTGTTTACTATTTCTTTATGATTATTGGATACGATGTTAGAGGTAAGGACATTACTAAGGATAAAGCTTATGATATTGGTAGGAGGTTGGGCTCTCTTTATGATACGCTCGCTGTTGGTCACGATAATAGACGTGCTTCTGCTAGGATTATTGATGCGTTTCTTGACGGATTGACAGACAGTGGTTGCGATGTGCATTTTTTGGGCATGGTTCCAACACCTGTTATTAATTATTATGGCTGGAAGAACATGCCTGCTGTTAGTGTTACTGCTTCTCATAATCCTATTGGTTATACTGGTTTTAAGCTGGTGAGTGAGTTTGGTTCAACTTTACCAATTTGGCATAAGGTGTTAAAGGCCAAGTTGAGAAGTGGACACGGAACTGTGAAAAAAGTGAGCGTAGTTACCAATTATATTAGATATGTAACTGAAGGGTTAAGAAGCAAGAAGAAAGTGGTAGTTGAAACGTTTAGTGGTGTTGTGACACCAATTGTTAGTAAGGCTTTGAAAAGGATCGGGTGTAAGGTTAGATTAGTTCACAGTACTATTAAGCCTGATTATGGAGGCATTAATCCCCTACCAGAAGGAAAGAATATAAAGCACTTGATTCGTGCTCGTGGTGATTTTAAAGTTGCGTTAGATGGAGACGCAGATAGAGCTACATTTATCACAGATCGCGTACTAAATTCATCAGAGGTTGCGCGTGCGTTTGTTAAGCAATTTGAATACACAAAGGTTGTTGCTTCGAGGGATGTAGACATAAGAGCTAAGCATGTAAACATAGGCCGAGTCTATGTGGAAAAATACATGGTTAAAGGATATCGTTTTGGTGTTGAAGGGTCTGGTCATTACTACTTTGGAGACTATTATCCATTTTCTGATGGCGTGTTAGCTACTCTATTGTTCACTCAGATTAATGGGCAAATACCAACAATTCCAATAGTCCGTACGAGTATACCGTGTAAAACTAAGCTTCAGGACGAGTTTAAATGTACAAAGGATGGTTGGGTAATGCTTCATAGGTCCAAAACTGAGGATAAACTTAGAGTCACTGTGAGAGCAAAAACGTTAAAGCAAGCAGTTGAAGAAGCGAATAAGATAAAGAAGAAGATGAGGAGGAAGTGCTGATGTTTTACGTTGTGAACAATTCAGGTTTGTATGTGTTTAGACACACTAATGGTAGTTTTCCTTCTAAATGGGCTGGTATCTGGGCTCTTGATAAGAAATATGTTGATTACTGGGCTTACAAGGTTAATGGTGTTTGGTTGTCACCAGATCTATGCGCCTGGAGTAACGGGCATAACTATAAAGTTGGGGATATAACAGTACGTGAGACAGTTCACGTTAGACAGGGTAAGGTTATTTCCTCACTTACCTTTGAGGGTAATGGTGACGTCTCACTTGATTTGGAAGTTGGTGTAAATATGCGCTACAGGGATGAGGATTTGCATGGGAGAAAATATAGTTTTGACAAGGGTAAGATTGTATCTGATCTAGGAAAATTGACTGTAAAGTTGATGGGAAGTAGTTTTAAGCCGCTTGGTCTTTACTCAACACATAATCCTGGTTCTAACATTCCATTTGCGTTGTGGTATGAACAGGAACAGAGCAAGTTTGTTCCTGGAATTTGGCACACTGAATTTAAGCTCAAAGGCAAAAAGAAGTTGAATACGTACTTTATTGTGGACTTCAAGAATAAGAATGTTGAAGAGCCTTTTGGCGAGTTTAGGAACAGAGAACTTTCATCGTTGATGAAAATTGCATTTTCAGGTCTAAAGACGTTTGCGGCTAATAATCACTTGAAGGGAGTCATAGCAGGCTATCCATACTTTAATGAGATATGGGTAAGAGACACCCTAATAGTATTACCTGCCTATCTTTACGCTGGGATGTTTGATTACGTGCGGGAGATTCTTGTTTTCGTATCAAATTATACTAAAGACAGAGTTCCTACAGTTATAAACTCAAAAGGAGCTAAATACTACTCTGATGATGTTAATCCTTTGTGGATAATTGGACTTGATTATTACATACGTCACACAAGAGATCTCTCCATACTTAACGATGTGAAGGATAGTTTGCTGAGTGTTGTTAAGTATGGTATTAATAGTATTAAAGATGGTGTTGTGCACAATAGTGACTATGGAACTTGGATGGATTCTATACCAAGACCAAACGCTGTTGAGGTACAGTCTCTCTGGATAGAAGCGTTTAAATTGGCTGCTAGAATGCTAAGAATGTTAGACATAGACATTGACTTGCCTAATCTTAACATCAACCCCTTCATCAAGAAAGGAATTATTGTTGATAGGTTAGATGGTGGATTAACAGCCAACATTCTTGTACCTCTCTTCTTCAAACAAGTGAGTCACAAGGTTGCATCCCGTGTCATTGACCTTGTTGAGCAAGAGTTAGTAACGCCATCTGGTGTTAGGACTATGGGAAAGTCTGATCGATTATTTAAAGGTGGTTATCACACTGGTGCTGTTTGGCCATTACTTAATAACCTAGCAGCAGCTGCCTACATAAATTATGATCGTGATGGTGTTAAGTTCTTAACTTTGAATAGATCTCTTGTAGGTAAGTACTGTATTAATTCTATACACGAAACAGAAGGTGGAGCTGTTGCTCAAGCTTGGTCTGTTCTTCCAGTTATACATATAGTTGATGAGTTCATTCTTGGCATAAAGCCAGATTTAGTTAATAAGAGGCTTTACATTCTACCAAACTACGTGTTGAATACGTCATTCAAGAGAAAACTTTTGATAGGTGAGGATGTTGTCAATATAACCTACACGGTCAGAAAGGGGTTAGATATAGAGGTAGACGGTTTTTCGCATAAAGTAGTTGCTTAGAGAAAAATTTAAGTACTACGTATTACGTGGATATTACAGTTAGAATAAGGTGAGAAGCTTGATTAAAGTACTTATGATTGGTTGGGAGTTGCCTCCATTTTCAACAGGTGGTCTTGGCACGCACTGTTACTCTTTAACAAAGAGGCTGTCCAAATACGTATCAATATTCTTTACCATGCCAAATAGGAAAGGTGTTCCGTCCTATGATTTTATGGAGATCATACCTATCCCTTCTCCATCTCTTGGTGTGGGAGTTTACGTGACAGCAGATCATAAAGTACACTACATGTCAGATTGGATTCCACACATTATTGACGTTTATGCTAAAGAGATTGTTAAAGCCGTTAAAAACATAGATTTTGACTTAATACATTCCCATGACTGGTTAACAGCACCTGCAGCTATGGCTGTTAAAAAGTTAACTGGTAAGCCTTGGATATACACTGTTCACTCGACAGAGTGGGACAGATCTGGTGGAAGCCCTTGGCCTGAGGCTCTTGCTGTGGAGACAGAGGGTTTAAGAAATGCTGATATGATCATAGCAGTAAGTAACAGAACCAAAAATATGTTAATTGAGAAGTATGGCATCCCTCCAGAGAAGATAAGAGTTGTTTACAATGCTACAGAGCCGATAACCTATCGTGGGAGGAAGTACTCAAAAATGGTTTTGTATTTGGGCAGATTAACTGTTCAAAAAGGCCTGTATCATTTTCTGCACGCTGCCAAGCTTGTACTTGAGAAGGATCCAAATGTTCTGTTTGTGATCGCTGGTACAGGCCCAGATGAAGATTATTTGATTAATTTATCTATTGAGTTAGGCATACATAATAATGTTGTCTTTACTGGCTTTGTCCCAGACGAGGAAGTAAAAAAACTGTATGGTAGTGCTAGCCTTTATGTTCTCCCATCGAAGTCAGAGCCGTTTGGTATAACTGTTCTCGAAGCAATGTCTGCTGGCACGCCTGTGATTGTGAGTAAACAAACAGGTGTGTCAGAAGTTATACGTAATTGTATTAAAGTAGACTTTTGGGATACTAGGCTTATGGCATCTGCCATACTTGAAGTACTTAACTACCCTCCTCTTATGGAGTCACTTAGGGCTAATGGTTACAAGGACCTACATAGAATTACATGGGAAGACAGTGCTAGAAAAACTTATAATGTATACAGAGATGTATTAAATCTATGATAATCAACTTTTATTTTCAAGTACACCAGCCGTTTCGTTTAAGGAGATACACGTTTTTTGATATAGGTGAAAATCATGACTACTATGATCATAACAAGAACAAGGAGATCTTTCTTCGTGCTGCCAGAAAGTGCTACCTCCCAACTAACAGACTGTTGCTAGATTTGATTAAGAAGCACAATGTAAAGGTAAGTTTTTCCATACCTGGAACATTCCTGGAGCAAGCCGAGATGTACAACAAGGATGTAATACAGTCCTTTCAAGAGTTAGTTGATACAGGCAATGTCTCTTTGTTAAACGAGACATACTATCACTCTCTTGCTTTTTTGGTCTCAAAGCAAGAATTTGTAGAGCAAGTTAAGATGCATAAGAAAATTACAAGAAAGTACTTTAACAAGCAACCAGTTGTCTTAAGAAACACAGAGGCTATGTACTCTAATGCTGTGGCTAAGGTAGCTGAAGAGATGGGTTTTAAGGCTATGGTAACTGAAGGGTGGGATAGCATACTTGGATGGAGATCTCCTAATTACATGTACAAAGCAAAAGGAAGCAATGTAAAGCTACTGACAAGGAATTACAAATTAAGTGATGACATCGGTTTTAGGTTTTCTACTCCTTACTGGGAGGAGTATCCTCTAACAGCTGACAAGTATGCTATGTGGTTAGCTTCTTCTCCTGGGGAGGTTATAAATTTATTCTTGGACTACGAAACATTTGGTGAACATCAATGGCCAGAGACAGGCATATTTGAATTTTTAAGACATCTCCCAATTGAGGTTGCAAAGCATAAGCATTTAGAGTTTGCAACCATAGACGAGGTTGTGCATACACTTGAGCCAAAGGATGAAATTGATATACCTCACTTTTTATCCTGGGCCGATATTGACAGAGATCTCTCTGCTTGGTTAGGAAACAATATGCAGAAGTCTGCGTTTGAGGAGATAAAAAAGTTAGAACCATACGTTAAGGAGCAAGGAGGCAAAGTTCTTGAGGACTGGAGAAAGCTTTTGACGTCTGATAATTACTATTATATGTGTACAAAGTGGTTTGCTGACGGAGACATACACAAGTACTTTAATGCTTATGATAGTCCTTACGTAGCTTACGCCAACTTCATGAACATTGTAAGAGACTTAAAGCATAGGCTGGGCTTACTTACCAAAGCGTGATTTTGCAAGTTCGTATGCTTTTAAGTACTCCTTTATTTGAACGTCCCAGCTGCACAGCTCCTCTACATACTCTCTAACATTTAGTTCTATCTTAAATCTCTCTTCATCAGGCATATTGACAAGCTTTTCTAAATAGTCTGTAACATTCTTTACTACAGTGTGATAGTCTACTCCAACTGTGTTAACAACGTACAGGCCATCTATTAACTTGTGTTGTTTTAGGAATGAACCGAATCCAGATGAATCTGATAATATTGAACAGCTAGCATAAGACACAGCTTCCAATGGCGTGTATCCCCACGGCTCATACCGTGACATAAATACTCCGATATCTCCGGCTGTTATTACCTGTTTGTAAGTCATACCAAGCATTTTGTCTGCTTCTCCTAGATACACAGGATAGTACACAACTTTAACGTGGTCTGTCGGTCTGTTTAGTAACCCTTTTTGTTCTAACATACTTGTTATCTCATTATTAATGTTGTAAGCAGAGATTGGCGGGTTTTTACCTCTCTTTGAATG
>CAZCWL010000006.1:20745-22290 GCA_964502435.1 Candidatus Woesearchaeota archaeon
CTTCCTGCTGTGAAAATAATAGGAGCTAGACTAGGATTAAGTGGGTAGTAAGGAGTGAAGTACGCTCTTATAAACTCATTTAACTCTTCTCTGTATTTTTCGTATTCAACTCTTATTGATGGTAAATCTGGCACATTTTCAAAGTTTAGTGCGTTTGGAGTTACTACATCAGGTCTTCTACCCAATATTACTTCAGCTTCATCTGCTGTTATCTGGCTAACGGTTGTGAACACATCTGCTGTTTTTGCTATCGCTTTTTCCATGTTATGTTTAGCATTTACACCATAATCTTTTGCCATTTTATCAGCATCTAGACTCCTTGACTTCACAGCATTAGCAATGTCTATACTGCTAGATGCAGCTCTCCCTACTACTGTTGCATGCGTTGTGAACACAGTCGGAACTTTGCCTTTGAGATAAAGCACAGCAGCGCCAGATAGCCATTCATGTGCATGAACAATATCAGTGCTCACAATAATTTTTTCTAGGAGTTTTCCAGCACAGTGAGCCCATGCTACAGGTGTGTCGTAGTCATCCCCAGCACCTAACGAGTCTATACTGTATTTTTCCCAGTGCATCTTTTTTAGATTGTTTATGTTTTTTGCTTTCCAGTTATTTGAGTCAATTAGAATGATATCAACGTCTGGATCTACCCACTTTCCGTATTTGCATATTATATCTTCTTTTTCCAACTCCAAGAACACATTTTTTAGATGAGCTGGTGGTGTTTTCTTTACAAACTCTTTTTTTGCTTGCTTTTCATTGTAGAATCCTATAGCTGTGTATGGAAAATACTTTTTCACAAACGGTGCTTTCGTGGATATAACAGTATGTATACCACCTACTTTATTTCCGCACTCGAACGAGACTTCATAGATCATCTATCACACCTCTCATATCCTTTGCAAATACTTCTGGACTTAAGACGTTTACGAACATTCCTGTTCCGAATTCAACAGACGCTGGTCTTTGAAGTCTTGGGTAGATCTCAATGTGAAAATGATAGGCATCCATCTTGTCAGATGTGTGGATCACATAGTTGTATGGAGGGTCATCTAATAGTTGGTCGTATCCCTTGAGCACTGTTTGCAATGTGTGTGCTAACTCTGCAATCTCCTCCTTTTTAAGTAGTACAATATCACTAACATGTTCTTTTGGGAGTATCCATAACTCTCCAGCAAACCTTGAAGCGTAGGGTGCTATAACTATGAATTTGTTACTCTCATACACAAATCTTTCAGTCTCGCGTTCCTTTTTTATGACATCACAATATATACATCTGTTATACTTTGTGTAATACTCCTCGCTGTTTTTTCTCTCCATCGCGATAGTGTTTGGGACGAAGGGGATTGTGAGTACTTGTGCGTGTTCATGATATATGCTCGCTCCTGCCCATTTTCCATGATTTTTAAACACAAGTACGTATTCGCTGTCGCTTCTAAGCGCCTTTATTCTGTTAATGTATGTGTTCACTATGTCCATAAACTCATCTTTTGGTAAGTCTTGTATCAATGTGCTATGCTTATCTGTTTCTATTATTACTTC
>CAZCWL010000007.1:0-19391 GCA_964502435.1 Candidatus Woesearchaeota archaeon
TGTTAAGAATCTAAAAAAGAACTACAAACGTGTAAAGAGAAAGCCAACGCTAGCTGGGGCATTTAAATCCATGTTCATGCGAGAACATGAGATCATCAGAGCATTAAAAGGAATTTCTTTTACAGTCGATGAAGGAGAAATTCTTGGCATGATCGGACCTAATGGCGCTGGAAAATCCACAACAGTAAAAATCTTAACTGGTATCTTAGTCCCAACGTCTGGTAAAGTAAATGTTGCTGGATACAACCCATGGAGGGACAGAGTAGAGTACGTTAAAAACATTGGAGTAGTATTTGGTCAAAAGTCTCACATGTGGTGGATGCTGCCACCTGAGAGCTCATTTAAGATGTATAAAGAATTGTATAATATTGATGATAAAGACTACAAGCGTAGGTTAGACTACCTTGTTGACATGTTGGATGTGAGAAAAGTCATACAAACACCTGTTAGGAACTTATCCTTAGGTGAGAGAATAAAGTGTAATATCGTTGCTGCCTTTCTTCACAACCCAAAGATTGTGTTCCTTGACGAACCTACCATTGGCTTAGATGTAGAATCAAAACACAGGGTTAGAAAGTTTCTAAAAGAGATAAATAAAGAGTACAATACAACAATAATCCTCACAACACATGATATGATAGACATCGAGCAGACTTGTGATAGAGTTGTTGTCATTGATAAAGGTATATTAAGGTATGATGGAGAGTTGGAATACTTGAAAAAGAAGTATGCATGGGACGCTATTATTAAGGCTAGAGTAAGGAAGCCTGTTAAATCATTGAGGATGAATGGCGTGAGTTATACAAAAAAGGATGACTACAACCTTGTGTTTCGCATTGACACGCGTAAAGCATCTATTGGAAACCTTGTTAACAGAATAGCAAAGTATGGTATCATTGATCTCACTGTGGAAGAGCCAAGTATAGAAGAGGTTGTCAGGAGGATGTACAATGAGTAAGTTCTTTGCTGTTGTAAATGCATCTATGCAGGAATATTTTCAGATGAGATTACACACGTTTGCATGGGCAATATTTGGTTTATTGTTCACTGTCCTTAATTACCTCCTTTGGAGTACAATACTCCGCCATAGTGGTATGTCAAGTATTGGTGGATTAACAGCAAGAGGGATATTAGTGTATTACCTAGCACTAAACATATTGGACACGTACTCTGGGATTATGTGGATGATATCCAGTGACATTCAATCAGGTAGGATAATATCTTTTCTAGTTAGACCAATAGATTATATTTTAGGTAATCTTGCAGAGGATGTAGGATCAGTTTTTATTAGAATAGGATTCAAGTGTCTTCCTGTATTTATCATTGGTTATCTTATTATTGGGCGCTTTTTCACACCAAGCTTTGCCATACTTGGTGTTATTTCAGCAGTTTTAGGATACTTAATTCAAGCATTCCTTAGTACACTCGTTGGTCTTGCTGTTGTCTGGACAAAGCTTAAGAAAGGACTGTTCTCATTCTATGAGGTGATCTCTGGTTTCTTCGGTGGATGGATTATTCCTTTAAGCATCTTGCCTCCGTTTCTTTACATCTTTGTACTACTTACACCATTTCCTTACATGATTTTCTTTCCGATAACAGTGTTTATGGGTATATGGTCATATCAGCAAGTTGCTGCTATAATGGTGTTCCAAATTGTATGGGTTATTATACTCTCCCTGTTTGTTAAGTTTGTATGGCAGCTCGCTAGAGAGCACCTAGAAGGTGTGGGAGTATGAGTGCAATCATTGAAAACATGAGATTGGACTTGAAAGAAGCCATGACCTCTGGCATGGACTTTGTTATTGGTGTTATTGCTAATTTGATAGCTATCTCAATTAGTGTTTTGTTTATTCACGTAATATACTCCCAGACTGTTGGTATTCCTTCTTGGAGTTACAGAGACATGCTTGCACTTGTTGGTACAGTTGAGCTCCTTTGGACTGTGTTCAACATGTTCTTCAACAGATTTGATGTCATATCATGGGAGATAAACGATGGTAAATTTGATATTGAACTTATCAGGCCAATTTCAATCGTTAAGAATTTACTGCTTCCAACATTCAGACTGGCCCAATTAAGTAACCTTGTTGTTAGTGTCGTATTAATTATGTACGGAGCAGCTGGAGCTAGTTTGTTTAGATTCTTGGTGTACATGCTTTATCTTGCTATGGGTATGCTCATCATATGGGGGTATGGATTTTTAATTGTTGCAGTAGCGTTTAAAACTGTTTGGGTGGACACATTCTGGAGTGCTCTAACAGTGTTTCACTCATATTCTCAATATCCACTAGAAATATTTAGTCAAAAAGTAAGAAAGATACTAACTTACATCATCCCAACAGCTTTATTTGGGTACTTCCCAGCACTTGCATTAGTAAAAGGAGAATTCTCAATCATCCCATTTATCGTAGCCCCAATCTTCTTTATCGTGTGTGCTAACATTCTTAATTACGCACTCAGGATCTACACTAGTGCTGGTGGATAAGACTAGTTATTCTATTAATACTTTTATTGCTATACTTCTCAAAATACCTTGTTATTTCAGGCTCAATAAATTCATTAAGGAAAGATAAAGCCAGTCTTCTGATTAATATTAAAGTCAGAGCAGAAAGTTTATAAAACTGAATCATTTGGACGTATGGGGTGAATGCAGTGCCAAAATCGGCTAAGGCATCAAATCATGAGGGAGGATATGACCCTTACAGTAAACTGACCTTAAATTTTATTGAAAACAATATGATACCAAAAATCGGAAAAGGTCTTTTGAGTCTTGAAGTCCCTGTGAGAGAATATATAAGGAATAAAAGTAAGTCTCTTCTGCCAGAAGAGCGAGCGTCTTTAGAAGAAAAGCTAAAGCATGCGGTAGAGGAAGGTAAGATCGAAGCTGAACTTAACCAAGCAATCGGTGGGATAGTCCGCGGATCTGTCGCTCATCTACAGGAGGCATTCTCTTTAGGTTGGAGATATTATTCTAATGGTCAATTAGATGAAGACAAACTACAAAACTATCTTTTAGCTATATCTAATGCTCTAACTGTAAGTCCGCTGTCTCATAAAGGTAACGAGCTTAGTCAAGAAAGGTTAAATGCAACGAGTTACAGAGCAGTATTCAGGAAATATGAGGATGTTCTGTCTAAAATGCGTGAAGCTGGAACTATTAACGAAAAAGTAGGGTATGTGCCAATTATCATTAATAAGGGATTAAAGCAGAAGCTACACCCAGGTGAAATCGCAAGAGATCTTCGTGACACCCTTGTCTCAGCAGAGTTCCTCGACGCTTTAATGCAAAACGTTAAGTTATTTAGATATTAAATTCTAGCTCCTTATCCCACCAACAATAATTCTACAGAACAGAAAGCAGAAAGGTTTATAAATGATCAACAAGATATATTTAATCACCAAAAGGCTGAGAAATGATGCCTTTTGATTCTTAGCCCTCTGGCTAATGGCCATGGCACGTATGTATGCGTTCCGCTATCAAGAGATAGTGGAATAAGGGTCATGCTGACATGACCGTGCACAGATGGTTTAACACTTTGCTGCTAAGCTAGCAGGTGGATGGCTTGGCTTGGGACGCCGAAGAAGGGCGTGGCAAGCTGCGATAAGCCCGGGGTAGGCGCACGCAGCCTTTGAACCCGGGATGCCCGAATGGGATCTCCTGCTACCTTCGGGTAGCGTTCCCACTAGGGAACGGGAACGCCGGGAATTGAAACATCTTAGTACCGGCAGGAAAAGAAATCAATTGAGATTCCGTGAGTAGGGGCGACCGAAAGCGGAACAGGGCAAACCGAACGTTGCTCCGTAAGGAGTAACGGATGTGGGGTTGTGGGACTGCCATACGCGTCCATGATTTCTAGCCGAAGTGTGCTGGAAAGCACTGCCAAAGAGGGTGATAGCCCCGTAGGCAAAAGGAATCATGGATGCAGGCAGTATCCCGAGTACCTGGGGTTGAGATTCCCTAGGGAATCTGGGGGACAGTAGCCTCCAACCCTAAATACGTCCCAAGACCGATAGCGAACAAGTACCGTGAGGGAAAGCTGAAAAGTATCCCAGATAGGGAGGTGAAAAGAGCCTGAAACCTGCTAGTTACAGGGAGCTGCGGCCTGAAAGCGCAAGCAGGGTTGCAGCGTGCTGTGTGGATACGGTGCCAGGGAGTTGACCTAAGTGGCGAGGCTAAGGACGATAAGTCCGGAGCCAAAGGGAAACCGACAAGCCCGCAGTTCTTCTGAACGAGGGGCGGCGTGCGAAAGTGCGCGGAGTCACTTGGGTCAGACCCGAAGCCAGGTGATCTATCCCTGGGCAGGGTGAAGCGGGGCTAACGCCTCGTGGAGGCCCGAACAGGTGCTGCCCTTTCAATGCGCTCTGTTGACCTGGGGATAGGGGTGAAAGGCCAATCAAACCTGGCGATAGCTGGTTCCCCCCGAAGTGGCCCGTAGGCCTGCCTTGCCTGAGAATGTGCCGGCCGTAGAGAGACTGATTGGGTGTGCAGGAGGGGAAACCCTTCGGCACCCTGTCAAACTCCGAAGACCGGTACTTCGTAGACGGCAGGAGTTGGGGCATCGGGGTAAGCTCGGTGTCCGAAAGGGGAACAACCCAGACTAGAGTTAAGGCCCAAAAGTGCTGGCTAAGTGGCGAACCGTGTCTTAACCCTCAGACAGCTGGGAGGTAGGCTTAGAAGCAGCCATCCTTTAAAAAGTGCGTAACAGCTTACCAGCCGAGGGTTAGGGCCGGGAAAATGGACTGGGCTAAGCCAGCCGCCGAAACTCTAGATCACAGTAGTAGTACTACTGTGGTGGTAGGGGGGCGACCTGCCTGGGCAGAAGCTGGGCGGTGACGTCCAGTGGACCGGGTAGGTTTGAGTATCCTGGCGGGAGTAGCAGCAAAGAGGGGTGAGAATCCCCTCCGCCGAAAGGGCCAGGGTTCCTCGGCCACGTTCATCAGCCGAGGGTTAGCCGGTCCTAAGGCCTGCTTTAACATGGCAGTGCCGAAAGGGAAACCCGTTAATATTCGGGTGCCACCCAGGTACGCGCGGCAACGCTAGGCCTTTCTGCTGACGCTTTGGGGTAGGCCGAGTAGAGCCATCGCTCTATCTAACCAGTGCAGGTCCGGGGAGAGTCGTAATGACGAGAACCGGAGCAACACTGGGATGGGCCTCTTGTATGAGGGGTTCGGCCGATCCCTGGAGCCCCTGAAAAGGCAGAAAGGAAGGATCCTGGGTGACCGTACCGAGAACCGTTACAGGTGCCCTGGCTGAGAAGGCTAAGGTGTGAGGGGGATAACCGCAGGCAAGGGAATTCAGCAAACTGGCCCCGTAACTTTGGGAGATGGGGTCCCTGTGAAGGTGGTCCTTGAGGCTGCTTTCGCAGGGTGCAATGACTAGGGGGGTCCGACTGTTTAACAAAAACGTAGCTGGCTGCAAGCCCGAAAGGGTTAGTACAGCCGGCGACGCCTGCCCAGTGCCAGTACCTGAAATCCGGGTTCAACCGGACCAAGGGCTGGTAAACGGCGGAGGTAACCGTAACCTTCTTAAGCAAGCGCAATGCCTTGCCGATTAATTGTCGGCTTTGCGAACGGCGTAACGAGACCCCCGCTGTCCCTGCTGCGGACCCCGTGAAACCACTGCTCGGTGCATATGCCGAGGACTCCCAGTGGGTCGGAAAGACCCCAGGAACTTTACTGCAGCCTGGTGTTGCAGTACGGGTTGGAGCGTATAGCGTAGGTAGGAGGCTTCGAAGCTTTTCCGCCAGGAAAAGTGGAGCCGACCATGTAACACTACCCACTCTAATCTGTACTGCTAACCCGAAAGGGGACAGCACTTGGTGGGCAGTTTGGCTGGGGTGGCACGCCGGCGAAAAGATATCACCGGCGCCCAAAGGTCAGCTCACCGGGGTCAGAAATCCCGGGTAGAGTGCAAGGGCAAAAGCTGGCTTGACTGCTTTCCCGAAAGAAAGGAAAGCAGAGGCGAAAGCCGGGCCTAGCGAACCCACGTGTGCCTCCTACTGAGGCCCGTGGATGACAGAAAAGCTACCCTGGGGGTAATAGAGTCGTCTCCCCCGATAGTTCACATTGACGGGGAGGCTTGCTTCGCAGTTGTCGGCTCTTCCCATCCTGGCCGTGCATAAGCGGCCAAGGGTACGGGTGTTCACCGGTTAAAGGGGATCGTGAGCTGGGTTCAGTACGCCGCGAGGCAGTACGGATGTAAACTACTGGGAGCGTTCGGTGCCTGAGTGGAAGGGATGCCCAGTACGCGAGGAACAGCGTCCCGGCGCCTCTGGTGACCAGCTGTCCGACAGGGCAGGCTGGGTAGCTACGCGCTAAGGGATAAGGGCTGAAAGCATCTAAGCCCGAAGCCCACCGCAAGACGAGGCACCGTTAAGGCCGCGGGTAGAAGACCCGTTTGATAGAGCAGGAGTGTAAGCGCCAAGGCAACGAGGCGTTTAGCTCACTGCTACTAAAGGCCAAACCTAAGTGTTAAACCATCTGTGCATGGTCTGTCATATTCATTGTGGCCGGGTTAGACGGCTGTCCCAACGGAGGAAGTCCGTCCACCATCAAAAGCGCAGCCCGTAAGGGCCGGGTTAAGCACCCGGGCTCTGCTACAGAAACGACACCAACCTGCTCCATAAAGCTATGAAGTTTAACAGAGCGGAACAGGTTGGATGAAACGAGCATCCTGCGCGGTGAAAGGCGTTTGCCGATTAGACAAATGCCGTCACAGGGCTTGCTGGCATGAAAATGCCATATGCACCCTGAACAAAAGACGGACTATTACCCGGCCACTTTATCACTACCACAAACTTTTTTATTAGAAACTTCTTTCTAATATTATGGTTGAGTTAAAATTGTATGTGCCTGTAAAGTTTTCAAGACCAACAGTGTTCTTAGGGTTTCAAGGCGCTGGATTAGTCGGAACTTTAACAGCAGGATTTCTAGCCGACGCATTAAAACTCGAACAGATTGGATACATAAAAGCTAAGATCCCACCTTACGTCAATGTAGTAAACTCAAAGCTTAGATTCCCTATATCTATAAGAGGTAACAAGAATATAGTTGTAATACAATCAGAAGTTCCTGTTCACCACAGCGAGACTTTTGAAATGGCTGAACAGATAGTCAAGTTTGCCAAGTCTATAAAAGCAAAGGAAATTATTGCCTTAGAAGGTATAGGAGCGAGATTACCTCCTGAAGAGATAAACGTCTACGCAATAACAGACAATAAAAAGATGGCTAGAAAACTTGCAAAAGTAAATATCCCAACATTAAAGAATGGCATAATCATCGGTGTTAGTGGAGCTGCATTACTACAATCTATGTCCAACAAGATAGACTCTGCTTGTCTTGTTAGTGAATGTCACTCACAGTACCCAGATGGACAGTCAGCTGTAACTCTACTTGAAAAGATAAAACAACTTTACAAATTAGACATAGATACACAGAAACTGAGAACGGAAGCTGAAAAATTTGAGTCCAAACTCAAAAAGTTAATAGAGAAAACAAAATCTATTGAGGAAATATCCAAGCGACCTGAGAGGATATATGGTGATTAAGATGATTATAATCCAGACAAAGGACAAAACACTTGAAATAGAGATCATAGGAAGCCGTGCTGTCTTCAAAATCAAAGACGCATATGGATCAAAAGACATAGATCTGAGCATATCTGATCTCAGAACATTGAGAGATCTTGTCTCTAAATACATTGACAACGTTGATTCAAGGATACTTAGTACGTCTGAGATTGTTAAATCTGACTCTGCCTCTGTTAGAACAGAGCCGTCTAGTGTACAGCAAGATGTTCCTCTACCACCAATATTTGACAGTAGTGTGCAAAACCTGCAGAAGGAAACATCAGAGATTATAAACGAACTAAAAGACAAGAAATTAGAAAAGGATGAAAAGATAACATTCTACTGACGCTTCTTAAGGAACAAGGCTCCTGCTATTAATAGCACTATCCCACTTGTTGTGTACACTACCACAGGATCATAGTACTGCGTTGCATACTTAACAGCACCAACAATAATAAGCACTAGTCCTGCAAGCATTGCAACTAGAGACGTTGAAACTCTAACAATAGTTTTCCTCACAGACACTATCACGTCTCTAACAACGTCTGACACACTCTCTTTAAGTATGCCTGTAATCATACTAGCTATCAAGCTTCCAAGTGAGCTATCTCTCTTCTTAAACAAAATTTCACCTCCTCTTTAAAGACCCAAGTAAGTAACCTATTGCAAATGCAGCCACCAAAGATCCTATCTTGTGTCTCTCAATAATTTTGTCAACGTCTTTCATCTCTGATTTGATTACCTTTATCCACTTCTTTCTTGTCTTGTCATCAAGTACATCTGCTAGTATTGTGTTTACAAAATTAATAAGGTCATCTGTATCCATGGTTTATAAAGGTTTTATGTGTATAAATAGGTTTCTACGACATCGTCTGTAACAATAAAGGTTCCTTTTTCAATTATTGTTAAGTAGTCTACAAGTAAAGGATCTTTTGAGTTTGTAAAATGTTTAGGTTTAGAATAGAGTGAAGATTTTAAATAGCTATATTGAAACTTTTTTGACTGTATTGAAACTTTTGTAACATATTTTGATGAATTTCTTACAACATTTAACGTCAAAAAACTACTCAGCTGAGATTTCGCCTAACCCGCAGATCCTAAGTTGCATGTAGGACAAGTCTGGCCTTGTTACTACAACTCTTTCACCGTCAGCAAACGCTATCGGGTACTTTGAATCCAGTAGCTCTGCATGTAAAGTTATCTCTCCACCAGGCTTAAATTCACCATCAATACTGTTAACATTTATCTTTTTCCACTGCATACCAACAGCAATGTGTAACTCTTGATTAGGTTTTATTTCCTCTTTGTAGAAAGGATGTATTTTTAACTTTATTTTAAACGTCTTTGAAGCCTTTACTGTGTTCTCCTCACAAAAGACAGTTCCTGGTGGCATATCCCATGGAAACACTCCTTTTATTGCTAATCCTATTCTCTGACCTGCTTTAACATCATCAACTTCCTTATCTCCTAATAAAAGATAATCAACAGGAAACGTCGCTCCCCATGGCATTAATTGTACCTTACCGTGTGAATCTATCTTACCTGATCTCACCACACCACATCCAATACCTCTCCCACTATTTTCATACGAGTGATCAACATCCATTCTGAATGGTTTATCTTTTCTCTCAGGCTCATCCATTCCTGCAAGCAGTTCTCTAAGCTCAGGAATATTCTGATTGGTTATTGTTGACACTTCAATTATGGGTGCACCTTTCAGTGATGTTGTTGAGAGCAGTTGATTAAGAATATTCTTTAAGGACTCTAAGTGTGCAGGGCTAGCAAGATCGGACTTCGTGACGACAACAACATTATTTTTCAACCCGAGTAGATCCACTATAGCTATCTTTTCTCCAAGCTGCTTTCCTGCAGCACTCTTTAGATCTATATCAGATGGTACAGTGATTATGGCACCATCAGAAACATTACACGCTGTAACACTTGTTTTAACATCCATTACGTCTCCAACCGTATCTATTATTGATATGTCTGCTTCTCCGTACTTGAATGTGTAAACTGTCATCTCTTCAAACTGTTTTTTCTGCTTAAGAGCCTCTGCTAATGATGTCTTACCACTTTGGGATGGACCAATCAAAGCAAAGTTTAAACTTTTCATACTTGTATGAAAGAAAATAGGCTTTAAAAACGTTTTGATTTTCAGTACACTTTTTTCAGAACTTTAATCATCGCAGCTAACTTCTTTTTTACCTCCTCATTTGCAAGCATGATTCTCCTTGCTTCCTCATTTGTTAGTTTGTATCTCTTCAGCTCCTCGTTTACGTAGTAATCAGACTTAAGCAAGTGAATCATCACTTCTGTTACTCTGTAAACTGCTTCAGACAGGCTAAACTTGAATGCGGTGGCGTCTCCAGATCTTATCTCCTTAGTAACTTTTTTCATTGCTTTTGAGACGTTGCTAAGCTCTTTATAAGAGAGCTTTAATTCCCTCAGCGCTTTTTTACTTATCATAATAAACTGATAGAATTCATCTTATTTATACTTTAGGAAGCAATGTTAGAACACTTATCTTTAGTATAAACTATGTTGTTTTTAGATATAGGATTATCGATGTAATCTACTAGGTCCTCGATTAAAATGTCTTCGAAATCCATACCTTTGTAAACATTGCTTTATTTATAACCTTTGCTTAATTTTTATTAACTATCGCCTAGTAAGTACTTCTAACAGCAAAGTATAAAAATAGAGACAATCAATTGAAAACATGACCGCAACAAGAAACAAAAGAAACAAGTCGTATCGTGTTAAGGCAAAAGTAGTTAAAAGGTCTATTCGTAGAAGGTTAAGACGAAGAAAGATAAAGATTGGATCAAAAGGCAAAAAGAAGTTCTAAACGTAAAGCACGTAGTAATTTGATTCTTCGTTTATGTAAAAGTACTTTACGTTATCGCCGTAAACAAACGTTATGTTTGCCGGAATTTGGAGATCGATATAAACTTTATTTGTGTTCTTCGCAATAAGAGTATTATCCACATACACGTCTCCAATAGCCACTGATCCATTAGCGTAAACAAATTCTATCCTTGTTTTTGACTCTCTAATTATCTCAAACGCAATAATCAATACTACAATAACTATCAACGAGAACAACACATGCCTTAATTCCATGCACGAAGTATCAAGTTAATCCTATTTAACGTTTTTGAATACAAAAGAAAAGAGAGAATAAAAATTGCAACAAAAATCACACATCGTTTACTATCACAGTCAAGTATCCTTTCTTCACTGTACCTTCCATTGTACCATATGGAACGTGTATCCCTGTGTACGCTATCACTGAGTCACCAGGTGGCAAATCATTGGATATGAAGTAGTCAGCTACTGACAATGCGTCACTTGCTCCTGGTGCGTCCACGTTCCACTTTACCCATCTTGTCTCATTACACCACTGGTTTATTGCTACATGATAGTGCTCGTTTGAAGACAGAGCAACGTCTGCTATGTAGGACCAGTTCTGCGTTCCATCATCCACAGTGCTTGTTGGGCTTCCTGATCTGCAACCTGATCCTGAAGGTGCTGTGCTCAATGAACCTGAGCAGCTACTAAAGTCTGTTGTACCTGTTGAATCACTTGTCTTAGGCTCATTTGCTAGATAGAATGTTGCTGACGTTGAGTTGCACCATCCATTGGCATCTGGGTTAACAAACCAGAACCACTCATTACTTGCATTCCTGAACCTACCATACTTGTATGGACTCTGTGGTGGTATGTTCCCTGACGGGTCTTTAAGGTACACTATTGTCTTTGATTCATTAAAGTCCAACCTGTCTACGAACAAGTAAGCTGACCCACCTTCTTGCTTAAGTACAACAAAATTACCTGCGTCGTACTTTGTTGCGTTTGCTGTTGCAAATGGTCTTTCCTCTGGTTGTGTAACATTGAACCATATATGTGTTATGTTGTGAGAACCTATGTTCTCTATCTGTACAGCTGTGTATCCACTGTCGTCTGTGTAGTTAGCTGAACCTGGCTCAGCACCAGTGTAACTAAATGCTGCTGGGTTTACATCAACCATTGTCTTTGTCGATACAATTACTGTCACATTCAGTACGTCCTCGCTTTGTGCTGCAAATGCAACACCCATTACAGCAAAAACCAAAGCTAATGCTATTAATTTTTTCATCTACTTCTTCCCTCCTTTTTTTATTGGCCTCGTGGACCATATTACTTTTCTAGATCCCGTTTTGGAGGTCAAAACCTCAGCATGAAGTAAACCATTCCACCTTAGCTTATTGCAGTAAAAGTTAACCGTAGCCCAGGATAGAGATAACTGCTTAGCAATTTCATACGTACTCATAGGCCTTGAAGACGAACTCAAAAGTGATAATATCATTTTCTCCACTGGCTTGAGTGATTGTGACGCTATCACAATAAACACCTTGGGGGTTGTTACTTTATATTAAGATGTTATTATATTTAAATGTTACTATTTTGATATGTTGAGATATTAAGACAAAACATATTAGCCAGAATATACTGAAAAAGGCATGAAACAACTGCACATGATAGTTAAAGGTAGAGTGCAGGGAGTTTCCTACAGATTTTTTACACTACAGCTAGCAAACATGCTAAACATAACTGGCTGGGTTAAAAATCTAGACAATGGTGACGTAGAAATAGTTGCACAGGGTAGTGACATGAAATTGAAGCAGTTCATTGAACAACTGTGGAGAGGACCAGAAGGAGCAAATGTTGAGGACATAATAATTGAGGAGCAGAAACCAAATCCGATGAAATCTTTTATCATCCGTACTTAACCCATGCTCTCCACCAGTCTGCAACTTCCTGTGTAAACCTTGCAAACTGCTCAGACAAAGCTATTGGCTCTGTTTTGTTCTTTCTCACCAAAACACCTGCTCTTTTTAAACATAAGTAAACCTGCCATGCTGTTGACGTTGGATAGCCTAACTCTTTCATCATAACCTTCAGATACCTTTTATTTATATCAGATTTATACTTCTTTATGTAGAGTATCATATCTTTTGCTATTTTTCTCTTCTTTTCTGACAAAGGAAACATCAAATAAACAAGATCATCAATTGAGAAAATCCCTTTGTTGAATTTCTCTCGGTACCCCTCTACATCTATCTTCAAAAATACCCACAGACGCTGCTCTTTTATTTTCTTTGAGTACTCTTTATCATCTATTTCTGTGCCTAGTGGTGTTGTTCTCTTGGCCATCTCTCATCAATCTCCTTAGCATATTCTAGTATTCTGTCAACAATAGGCTTCACCTTATACTCAAAGTAATAATTAACGTACTTCAATAGTGGTTTTGTGATGTTCAAGGATTGGATTAGCATCAGGTCTCGATCTATCAGCACATTTTGTACATTAATATTAAAGTCTTTTTTAATGTCTTTACGGATGTTCTTTGAGCCTTTCAAGTACTCATACAACACGTAGTAGATTGTAGCGTCTTTATCCCCAGGTCTAGCTAATCCAACCCCAACGCAAAACTCTTTTATGCAGTTAAAGAGTTCTTGCTTGGGGGAAACCTTGTTCAGTGCTGCATCTGCAAGGGGGGTTTCTCTGAAAATCTTCATGACAATGACGTATTTACTGTTTGATTCACAATGTCAAGCGTGTTTAATGGTTGTTTTGAAAGCTTAGTTATAAATATGATCATCACCACAACAATTGCTATGGCAATTATCAATAAAACAACTTGCTTTATTGTTAGTTGCATGATATTTATAAAACGTAGTAAAATATATACTTTACTATTTTAGGAATTTGCGCACTAGATTCTTGCTTTTTTCTCTTTTTCTACGATGCTCGTCTAGAAACGCGTTTAACAGCGTTATTAACTCTTTCTTGCAGTCTCCACACATCCTTTTTCCAGCTACACAATCTTTTTTTATTTGTTCTGTGTCTGCTCCAAATAAATCCAAGTAAGCATAAACAGAACAGATACTAGGATTTCCTCCTTTTTCTTTTTGTAAGCTCAGTGTTTCTCGTCCTCCAGTAAATGCGTTCATAACCTTCTTTTTCACTGTTTCTGGATCGTCTGTTGTGAATATAGCTGAATAAGGACTTGAAGAGCTCATCTTTTGTTCTCCTTGTAGAGAAGGAATATAACCTAAATGTAGTGCTCCTGGCTTGTGGTAACCCAATTTTTCTGCTATGTCTCGTGTAAGTCGTATGAATGGATCTTGGTCTATTGCAACTATTACAACAGAAGGAAGTCCATACTTCATGGTTGGATACAATATATGTGCTACTTGCATAGCAGAGTAAAAAGACAATCCAATATTTGTCTCTGAAGTAAACCCTAACAATGCTTTTACAGTTGAGTACGTAATCTTCCTTGACACTCTAATAGCAAGATTATAAAGATCCTGAGGAAGATTGTACAAATCAATGATAATATCAGTTAATTCTGGATCAAAACCCAGCGCAATTATATCAAGTAGATTATCCATAGCATAATTCTGTGCATCTTCAAAAGAGATCCCCCTTAAAAGAAACTTCTCATCATTAGAGAACGGTATAAATACCCTACATTTATACTTATCCTGCATCTGCTTTACAAACATAAACGTTGCTAAATGTCCTAAATGAAACTTTCCGCTTGGACCTCTTCCACTTACAATAGCAAATGGTTTCTTTGAGATGGATAAAAAGTCCCTATGTGACACTATGTATTTAGCCATGCGAAGATCCTTTAACTCATCTGGCATGACCTCAAAACGTTCTGCCCCAAACTCTTTTACAAGCTTATCATAGTCCATACACATGTATTAAATTACTGATTATAAAACTCTTTCTAAATGCTTAAAAATTATAAGGTTCAGTGAATATTATGGACTATTGGTTTGTTTTGTTGAACCTTGCCCCAACACTAGAGAACAGAGCAGGGATAATATATGGTAACGCTGTGTTAGGCATGCCTTTATGGCTATCTTTCGTACTATCTACAATGATTTGTATCCTGGTATCTCCTATTATACTATTAGTTATGGACAAGCTGGACGTTGATAATGTTTTTTATAAACTACTTAGCAAGTATGCCAAGAACAAAGTAAAGAAAGCTAAGTACTATGTAAACAAGTATGGCCCGTATGGTATAATACTGTTTGTTGCTATCCCTTTACCAGGAACAGGTGTCTATACAGGCAGTATTGTGGCTGGTCTTCTAGGGATGGACAAGAAACCAGCGTTGATCTCAATAGCAATAGGAGCTGCCATAGCCGGGCTTATTGTGTCTCTGGGTGTTAGTGTATGGGCTGGCGTGTAAAGAATATAAGGCCAGAGGATTTGCATTCTGCAGAGGAGTTCTACACTAAAGAAGAGGTTGATAGGTATGCTAACACAAATGCCATTAGAACCACTCAAAGAAAGCTAGCAGAAAGGATTATGGAATTACTGGACATGAAGAAAGGAACAGTTATTGATATTGGGTCTGGTCCTGGTTTTACTGCAGAATTCTTCAAAGAAAAAGGATTTGATGTGACAGCACTTGACATAAACGAACATATGTTAGACTACTGCAAGAAGAAAAACCTAAAAACAGTACATATGAACATGCTTGAATTAGATAAGCTAAATCATCACTACGATTACGCGATCAGTGTGTCTGCTGTTCAATGGCTTAAAACTTCAGACTTTAAAACGTTTGCAAAAGGGCTTTCAAACACAGCAGACAACATTGCTATCCAGTTCTACCCAAAAGATGAATCTACAGTCTACAGACTAGCCAAAACGCTTAGTAAATACTTTGATGTTAAAGTGATAGTTGACAATCCTAACAACCCTAGAAAAAGAACAATATTCATTGTAGGGAAGAAAACAATATAAACCTGCAGATCCTATAACTTCTGTCATGTTGTATTGGCGAACCTTCTTGGTTTGCCGGGTTCGGGAACAGCCCTGCGAAGCCTAGGCTGTTCCCTACCCAATAAATTTATAAAATTGTAATACGAACAGAATACATGATCGTGCCAACAAAAAGAGAAGCATTTTTGATGCACATTGCTATGTCCCCAAGAGTAAAGGTTTCTCTAAACATGAGGAAAAACTTAATAGACGTTATAGACAGTGTAGCATCAATACTAAAAGTTACAAGAACAGAGGTTATAGAGTCTATAATAAAGAGTCAGCTACCAGACTACCTTGACGAGACCATACAAACGTACAAGAAATTTATCAAAACAAACAAGGCTATGAGTAATCAAGAGAGAGCAAGGTACGAAAGGATCATAGAGAAACTCCAATCATTAAGTGACAGTTGGGGAAATATTTAAATTCTGACGCATTATACATATCACATGGAAGCTTTGGACCATACAGCAGCACACATCTTAGCTCAAGCTGTTAAAAGATTGTTTCCCAACGCTAAATTAGGTATTGGTTCTGCTAGCGAAACAGGGTTCTTCTACGACTTTGATGCTGACATATCTGAGAAAGATCTCCCAAAAATAGAGAAAGAGATGTACAAAATCATTAAAGAGGACATTCCTGTTGTTAGAAAGGAAGTAACAAAAGAACAAGCAAAGTCACTTTTTAAGGACGAACCTTACAAACTAGAGATTCTAAAAGACTTAGAACCACCAATAACAATCTACGAACAAGGGGATTTTGTTGATCTCTGCAAAGGACCACATGTTTCTAGCACAGGCAAGGTTAAGGCTGTTAAACTATTAAGCGTTAGTGGAGCTTACTGGAAAGGAAATAAGGACAATAAGCAACTTGTGAGAATACGCGGAGTTGCTTTTCCTTCAAAGAAAGACCTTGAAAACTACCTAAAACGTATTGAAGAGGCATCAAAAAGAGATCATAGGCGAATAGGTAAAGCATTAGACTTGTTCTCCCTAAAAGAAGAAGCAGTTGGCATGCCTTTTTTCCATCCAAAAGGTTGGTCAATATTTCTTGAATTAGTCAATTTCATGCGTGAGATTAACAAAAAGTACGGTTTCCAAGAGGTCAGAACACCAATGATGATGTCCAAAGAGCTATGGAAAAGAAGCGGACACTGGGATCACTACAAGGAAAATATGTTTGTTGTTGAAGGTGGGGAGTATGCTATAAAGCCTATGAACTGTCCTGGTCACATACTTCTTTACAGCTCAAGGCCAAGAAGCTATAAAGAACTGCCAATAAGGTACGCTGAGTTCACACCTCTACACAGAAATGAGATAAGAGGAACACTGCACGGACTGATGAGAGTAACAGAACTATCTCAAGACGATGCTCATGTGTTTCTAAGAGAAGATCAGCTACAAGAGGAGATAAACAGACTTATAAACCTTATAAAAGAGGTTTACAGCGTGTTTGGCATGGAACCAAAGCCAGTGCTTTCAACCAGACCTGATGATTTTATGGGCGATGTTAAGGTCTGGGACAAGGCAGAAAAAGAGTTAAAAAGCGCATTGGACAAAAGTGGACTTGATTACACTATAGAAGAAGGTGAAGGAGCGTTCTATGGCCCAAAGATCGACTTTATTATAGAGGATGCTTTGGGCAGAAAGCGGCAAACAGCCACTATCCAGTTAGATTTTCAATTGCCAGAACGTTTTGGGTTGGAGTACGAAGGTCCAAATAAGAAAGGCAGACCCATAATGATACACAGAGCTGTCTTAGGGTCTATTGAAAGATTCATGGGTATAATGATAGAACACTACGCTGGTAAATTCCCCATTTGGCTAGCTCCTGTACAAGCAATAGTATTACCAATAACAGACGCTGTGAAAGACTACGCTCTAGACGTTTATACCAGAATAAAAAATGATCTCAGAACAGAGGTTAATCTTGAACCAGAAACACTTAACAAGAAGATAAGAAATGCTCAGCTGCAGAACATTCCATTCATAATTGTTGTTGGCAATCGCGAAAAAGAAAACAACACCATTTCTATCAGAACATTAGATGGCAACACAAAAACCATGCCTATTGAGGAGTTTCTCTCAAAAGCAAAAAGTTTAATAAACAAGAGAGTTAACTCATACACATGGTAAAAAAGCACAGGATAAGGACAAAAAACCTCAAAACCATTAATACCTTAGGTACTGAGATCCTAATAAGTTTAGCTGTTCTTGCTGGCGTTGTTATCGGGATGTATGCTGCAGAGTACTTGCTAAAAATAAACTCATTAAAGACAGCCAATGGTGTTCTAGCATTTCTTGTAGGGTTTGTCATTGCCTGGCTGTTTACCAACGTCATTTTAAAGCGGTGATTGTTTTGGAGCAGTACAAATTATTAAATGGTAGAGTAGAAACTCATTCCCACACAAAGTACTCCATATACAGAATGCCGCTAACAGGATATCGTTTTGTTGACTCTGCAAATGACCCCCTTGACGTGGTTAAAACCGCAAGAAAGAAGGGATTAGATGCAATAGTCATAACAGACCATGACACTGTAAAAGGAGCTATGATAGCTAGAAAAGCATTTCCTGAGTACGTTGTAATTGGAGAAGAATTAACATTTCCCTGGAAGGATAGAGAAATTCACATTCTACTGTATCCACTTGAAAAAGAGCTTCCGAACAGACTAAAGTATGTACAGAATGGAAAAATTACCAAAACCAGACCAAGTCTTGGTGAGTTAAGAGATTACTGTAAAGCTAATAACATTAAAATGACTCTTGCTCATCCTTTTGCTGTTCATGTTCCTTCTATATACGATAAAAAAAGTAAATCAATTGATCTAGAACCGATAAAGTACATGGACTACGTTGAAAAACAAAACGGTGCAAACACAAAAAAGGAAAATGATCTAGCTGAAAAATTCCTAAAAAAGAAGATTGGGACAGCAGGCAGTGATGCCCACACTCTTAATACTATTGGAAGAGTTCATACAGTATTCAAGAACAGCAAACCTGTCAAGTACACAAAAGGTTGCAGACGAAGTTTAGACGAAGTGATATGGTTCTTCTCCATTGCTTACGAAAATGAGAAAGATGTTTTTAACATGGCTTTTGGCAAGAATAATGACAATCCTCTTGCAGAAGTGCATTACAAGAAATCTGAGGCTCGTAAGGTTGTAGCAATGACTCTAGGAGCTGTTGCTGTTTTAGGCATAGCTGCCATTTCGCCTGTAATTCGCAGGTACTTACGAAAGGATGCTGAGAAGAATGCAAGCTTTGTGGAGAGATTAATGTCAAAGCTCTCTAAATAACTTCTGGTATTCAAGATAAGAATAAATTACTGTATAAACAGCTACTACAAGCACAGGAACAAGAGCAAAAAATAATGCATTATCAAAAAACACTCCAACTGCTGTGATTATCCCAGCAATCTTAAATAGCTTTCCACCAACCTTATGAGTTTTTTCCCACACTTTTTCATTACTTAATGTCCAAGGGGTTCTTATGCCAATAAACCAATTTCTTTTTGCATTCTCCAGTAAAACACCACAGTAATAAAACAAAACACCTAGAGCTGGCATCAGCAGCTGGGACATATTAAATTCTACGCCAAGGTTCCATAGAATAGTAAGAACATAGACATAGAGTAAAAAAATAATAATCAGCACCACAAATCTGTCATAGTACTTTCTAAACGTCTTAATATTGCGCTTCAACGGGTCTATTTTTGGAATTGCAATGAAGAGTAAAAATAATCCAACTGAAATCAACGGTATTAAGAATAATCCAAAAAACCTTGACACGTAACCATCTACTTGACCTTGGGCATTCCAATGAGATGCCATTCTCTCTGGCATCTGTGGGTAGAAGTAGATACCAACAATGAATGATAATAAGATCATTCCAATCGCAATTACGTAACTCTTTTTCATACTCTCTCACACGCAAGCCAAAATATAAATGTTGCTACGGCAACAATGCTCTGTTTAAAATCTTCA
>CAZCWL010000008.1:0-15050 GCA_964502435.1 Candidatus Woesearchaeota archaeon
TCAAGTGTTGAACAGCAATTATCTAGAGTTTTCCTGCGAAAAATTCCAAACCCACCACGCGGACTTCAGATAAGTGCATATGTTATATTCAATCGGCGTTGGCTCGCAGAAAGAAAAGTTTTATAATAGCCTTTAATTTATCATGGTTATGAAGACCAACGAAGAAATTTTTAATGAATTTGTAGAGGAAGCAAGAAAAGATCCAAATATAATTGGATTTTTCTTAAGCGGCTCTCGAGGAAAAGGTTTAGCAACTAAATATTCAGACTATGATATTAAAGTTGTTGTGAAAGATGAAGTTGCTAAATTATATAAGAAGAAGTATCAAAAGAAAAGCAAACTTTTATAGACAAAAGTGGTGATATACTATGACAAGTAATAATGGCAAAATAGATAATAGAAGTAAGGACTTCATATTTGTTCCCTTTTGTCTTTTAAGTCAAGCATTCCAAGCTCAGGGACTTGTAAAATATGAATGGCGAGGAACTTTAAGACCGATAATGGAAGAACTTATTAAGAAGGATGTGAATATAATCCAGATGCCTTGCCCTGAGACACTTTTTTTCGGTATAAAAGACGGGTTAAAACGGAAATCGCTGGGTATTAAGTATTATGATACGCCAGAATTTAGAAAGCATTGCTTATCCTTGGCAGAGGGTGTGGTTTAAATGATAGAAGATATAATCCAAGCAGGTTATCGAGTTATAGGGATACTTGGTATAGAGTACTCTCCTGCTTGTGCGGTGGAACTGCAATATACACCAAGAGGAACAATACACAAAAGAGGGATTTTTATAAATGAATTACGGAAACTTCTTGAGGAAAAAGACATCGCGATTCCTTTTGTGGGCGTAAATAGAAGAGGAATTAAAAAATCTATAGAAAAAATAAGGGAACTATTCCAAGATAGAACAAAGCAATCTACTCTTTTCTAGGGAGTTAAATATTATGCTTATAGAAATAGAGGGCATAGATGAAGCAGGGAAAACCACCATAGTCACATATGTAGAAAGAGAATTAAAGAGAAAAGGATCTAATGTTATAAGTTTACAGAACCACTAACAGCAAACTTTATAAATGAAAGTTTTTTAGTTGGTAGTGGTTAGGGCCACAGTGCTCAGGGAAACACCCGTTCCCATTCCGAACACGGAAGTTAAGCCTGGGCACGAGGTTGCTTGTACTCCCGAGTTGGGGGGAAGGCACCTTGCTCTAACTTTTTCTTTTTAAACAGCAGGGGGGATACAACTTGCGTATCAACGGAGAGATGAAGATAGAACCAGTTAGTAAGGATGAAAAATGTGAGTTTTGTGGTGAAAAGGCTTCTTATTACGTTGAGGTAGGAGATAAGAAGGTTGCTGTTTGTGATAAGTGTTTGGCTAACCTTTAAAAGCTATGGACTATTATTTTTTTTATGAAAGATATAGCGAGAGAGAGGATAAAAATCCTTTTAGATCTGGCTAAGAAAAGAGTAAACGATAGACCTGACTTATCAGATAGGTACGTTTACATAGCAAGAAGGATAGCTATGAAGGCAAGGGTTAAGATGCCTCCAAGGGTTTACTGTAGGAAATGTGGAACATTTTGGTACCCTGGTAAGACAGTTACAGTGAGAGTAGAGAATGGTTATTTGATCTACAAGTGTATGAAGTGTGGTTATACTAGGAAGTTAAGGCTTAAGTGATTCTTTAAGACCTAGATAATCCTTTTCTAGCGCGTTTAGATCATTATTTATGTACGTTAATATTTGGTAAGCATACGTTGCCTCCTCTGCTGCGTTGTGATAGTCCCTTTCTTTTACATACGCCTTCGCTTTGTTGTAATGCTCTTTCAGGCTTTGGATGTGTCTCTTGACCTGTTGTAGTTGGTAAGTTTCTCCGCCAAACCATGCTTTTAAGTTGTTGTATCTCTCGTTGTAGCGTTCTATTTTTTTAGCTATGGTGTTTAACGTATCTACAATGTAATCTTTTATGACTGCATTCCCATCCTTTTCGTACAAAAAGTGAGCAGCAGTGATAATCATTATCAGAACTCCAAGCATTGTTAGAAAATTACTTCCTGTGTACGCTGCAATCATTGCTATTAGACCAAATCCAAGCATGGTCCATACTCCGTATGATTTGCGTCTATACACGTATCCCATTCCAGGCCATAGCAAGTTTAATAGTGCAGCACCTATATCCATCCTATCACCTTGAATAGCGTGTAAAATATCACTCCAGGTATGCCAAGAACGTATGAGTAATTTTTCTCTTCTTTCTTTGTGATTCTGTTAAGTTGTGTATCGTAGTATCTTACTTCATAAGTTTTTACTGTTGCTAGACCAGATTTTGTTAATGTGTAGCCATACACTTTGTAGTAGCCGTTTTCAAACGTAAGGTTTTCCACATAGAATCCCTCTTTTTGCAGTTGGCCTACTATGTCTTGAGCGTACGATATGCTTAGTATAAATAGTATGGCAAATACTAGCCTTTTCATGTTTATTATTTTAGTTCCTTTGGTTTAAATACTTTGAGGAAATATGCACTAGATAAGTTTTTAACCTTTGAGCTCTATTTTCAGTCATGGGCAAAGTGTTTTCATTTAATTTTGATACAGAGGAGGTTAGGGAGCTTATAGAGAAAGCAAAGCATAATATTTACTATAAATGCTTGGATTGTGGTGCAGAATTTAAGCATCCTAATGAGGAGATAAAAAACGGAAGTATCATATCTACATGCCCTGTATGTGGAAGTAAAAATATAAGAGCACTTATGAAGGATTGGAAACACTAGTTATTATAATCTCTCCAACTGCTGTGTTGTTGTCTACCATGCCAACAAAGCCGTGTTTTGATTCAGCATATATCTGATACTGTTCCTTAGCTTTCTGGCTTAAGTTCATTTTGATCCCTAGACACTCTGCGATCTTCAGTACAGTTGAGTAGAACTCTGTGAAGTCTACTTTTGTGTCTGAGTATAACAATCCTAACCTTATCTCTGTTCTGTACATTGTTTCTGATTTATTATCCTTAACAACCACTTCTCCTACTTCAAATACCTTATGTGGGTAGTCTACATGTTTGTTCTTGGATTCGAATATAAGTAATGATGGAACTATGCTGTTTCTTAGCGCAGCATAGTTTCCAGACGTGGGATTCTCTATCTTAGCAAATGGTTTTTGTAGTAATGTAGGATTGATGAGTATAGCTGATGTGATCTCAGTGAACCCTGCAGCTGAGGCTAAATCTCTTGCCTTGTTTTCTATGATTGTTGTGTCATTTAATTTTCCTACTGTGAAATCTTTTAGTGGTTCTGGTGGGATGTTATTGTAATCAAGAGCAATTAGCACATCCTCATAAACGTCTACAGGATGGATGATATCATCTCTATAAAATGGTATGCTTACAGTGTTATTTTTTATGTCATACCTTTTCATCCTTAGAAGGGTTTTTACTGTTGTAGGGCTTAAGTTTAGCCCAGCCATTTTATTGAGTGCTTTCATGTCTATTTTCATTGTTTGCTTTCTTAGCGTAGGTGTTGTTATTGTTTTATTTGGATACACCACTCTAGAAGGAATTATGGTGTAGCCTCTATCGTAAAACATCTGTGCTAGTACGTTTACAATTGTGATAACATTCTCTAGGTCTAATCCTGTTACTTCAACAAATACTTGTTTCTTTCCTGGCTCTAGTCTTCCTGCATAGTTTGAGTTTATGATGGGTGGAAAACTGAGTACTTCACCTCTGCTGTCCTTAAATATAGGGTACTTACTGTATCCTTTTAAGATGTATCCATACTCGATTCCTTTTTCATGCTCATTTAATATCTGATTGAGACTCATCTTTTTGTTGTAGCCTAACGGTTCAAATTTGAATGTTGGCTTCTCTGTTGTGTAATGTAATGGAGGATTAACTCTTGAGAAGTCATACAGACCTATTGATATTCTTTTCCTTCTTAAACCATAGGTTGTTGCGATCTTCTCTTGTACTTGAACAAGATACTTTAGAAACTGTTCAGTTATTTTCACGTTTTTGACTAAAAACCCACCAATGTACGGTCTTACATTTAGTACACTTTTATCAACTATAATCTTGATGCTTGGTTTTAACTGTTTGTATTTAGGTATGCCTTTCTCTAGTTTATACTTGCCTTTTAACTCCCTTGCTATGCCTTCAATTGTGAGTAAATCAGCTCTAACGTTGTCTGATACCTCTATCTTTAGTGTGTCTTTGTCTTTTTCTTCTAGCAGACACTTTGCAAACGGAAGATCATCTAGTTTTACCTTTCTTCCAACAAGTTTGTTCAATTCTTTGTAGCTTACTTCTATTGTTGGCATGATCTCAACCTCTCCAAATCTGTTGTGAATAGGTCTCTAATGTCATTGTATCTTAATTTGAACATTGCCATTCTATCGAATCCAAGTCCCCAAGCTATTACAGGCGATTTTATACCAAATGGTTTTGTAACTTCTGGTCTGAATATTCCTGCTCCACCCATCTCTATCCAGCCGTGTTTTTCATGGTACGCAAATACTTCTACAGACGGTTCTGTATATGGGAAGTATGCAGGATAAAACCTAAGTTTGTTTATTCCAGACAGTTCCTTAACAAGTGTGCTTAGCATCCCAAGTAATGTTCTGATGTTTGTGTTTTCAGATACAACAATACCATCCAGTTGGTAGAAGTCAGGTAGGTGTGTAGCATCTATTTCATCCTTTCTGAAACACCTTGCTATTGTAAAGTATTTTCCAGGCGACTTAACAAAAGGTAATATTCTTGCTGAACTTGCAGTGCCATGAGATCTTGGTATGAGCCTTCTTGACTTGTTAATATCAAACTTGTATCTCCAACCTTTTGATCCACTAATTCCTTTTTCATGCGCCCTCTTTACAGCTTTAACATATTTATTGTCAATTTGTTTTGATAGTTTTGGATTTTCTATGTAGTACACGTCATGGGTAGTTCTTGCTGGATGAAACTGAGGCATAAATAATGCATCCATGTTCCAGAATTCGTTTTCTACTATATTTGTTCTTATCTCTTCAAATCCTAATCCAACCAATTTTTGCTTTATCTCATTCATGAAGTTTACGTAGGGGTTCTTTAATCCAAGGTAGACTGGTTTTCTGCTTGAGAAGTCATATGTTCTTTGTTTTATATTCTTGCTTAGTTCTCTTGCTTTTACACCCTCTTCTGTTAAGTAGTAGAATTTTTGCTTTTGGATGACTTTTTGTGTTATACCTCTTCGCTCATACTCTTCAGGATGGGATTTGAGGTACTCTTTCCACTGATTTAGAAACATTTTTCCTTCCTCTGTTACGTTCATTGCTGTGTTTAGATAATTCTTTCTCTTGCAAACACCTATTGCAGCGCTTAACTCTTTTTGGTTCAGTTTAACCTCGTTTAGTTCCTTACCTTGCATTAATGAAGTGAGCAGTTTTACCTCTGGAAGTCCTGTTTTTAGATAGTTCTCTCCTAATGGAGTGAATTTGTATTCCTCTTTTACTTCTATTTTTTCATTTATCATACCCTTGTGTGTTAGCCAGGATATGGCTCTTCTGACTTGATCAGGATTTAAACCTGTGTTTTTAACCACGTCTGAGAACTCCATTGGTTGTTTTGAAAGTACACGCAACAGTTTCAGCTCAAGTGGATGCAAAGTACTAACGTCCATGTTAACAGTATCGCATGATTGTATATAAATCTTACTAGTCACACATCTCTTTGTATGGGCAATACTCACACATGGTTCCCTTGTCTGGCATTGAGTTGTTCTTTAAGTGGTGAACAATGTCATTGATTATCAGCAGAAGTTCGTCTATTAATTTTTCTGTTATTATCACATGTTCTCTTTTTATTATCTCCCCTGTTTCTCTGTCGTACTTGTCAATGTAGCATGTGATTTTATTGTAGTCTAGTCCTGTCTCTGCATGAGCTAGCAGCGCGTAAGAAGCCACTTGCATGAGTTCTCCTGTTAGAAGTCTATCTCTGTACGGTTTTCTCTCGGTTATTATAACATTTCCTCGATATGCACCAATGTAGTCAGGCTTACCGATTAGAAACACATTTGGCATGACCTCGTACTGCATGTAGTACCTCTCAACACTCTGGATAACAGCGTCTATGCTGTTTGAGATGTTAACCGCCTCTTTTAGTTTGCTTATGTGTGAAGGGATCTCTCCTTCTGTTGCTTTGTGCTCAATAAATTTGTGCATAGCAGAACCATTTGCCATAGCAGGCGTGCGGATTGGACCATACTTTAATTTCATAAATATCTGGCGAGGACAGAACATGTACGAGTATATATCACTAGAGTAGATGTACACATTATTATTTACTACTTTCATACGTTGTGTATATGTTATGAATATAAAAATTTATTGCGTTCGTGATGCCGGTGAACGTAAGATTTATAAGTGGTGATTTTTAATATCAATTGCTAGCTAATTGTTTGGCGTATTTTTTATTTTATTACCAAAACAAATTTAATAATTGAATGTTAATTCTTTCGTATGGAATTTGACAAACTTTTAGAGAGTGCAAAGGCTGCTGAGTTTGAACTTTCTTACTCTGCTTTTGGAAAGTCTGTTGAGAAGCATTTCTTCTGGGTTAAGCAGTATCTTGGACCGTCTGGAAAACTGAAGTATAAGTTCATTGACTTTACTGAGAAAAAGGCAGCAAGTGTTTTCTCTGCTGTGTTTGGTGAGATGACGTCAAGAAAGCAGTTTATTGAAAATAGGATAATGGATATGCTTGCAAAGTTAAACACTGTTGTTAAAAGTGTTGCTATGATCGTATACGAGATGAAGGAATTGGATAGGAGGCTTAAGATATTCAAGGATCTGGATGAGGGTGGTGCTAAGGCTGACTCTGCGTTTTTAATGCTGAAGAGGATATGGATGGATGAAGTTGATATAAAGAAAGGAAGAGGATCTATTAATGCTCTGTCAACTGGTGCGCTGGAGTTTGTAACATTAAGAGACGCTTTCATGGCTGTTCCGCGCACTGATAAAGAGGAAGCTTTAAAGTGGGCTGATAAGCAGGATTTAAATGATAGGGTTAAGCGGATTTTAAAAGAGAGAGTTAATGAGTTTTTTGATTGGTATCCATTGTGGAAGAAAGACTTAACAGCCAGGAGAAAGATGTTGCTTGCATACCTTAAGACGCAGTATGAGACGGTTAAACTTTATCTATCCTGGCTTCGTCCTTACATGGAAGCTGTTCGTAATCTGCATTTAGATGTGGGAGCTAGTCCTGCAGACCTTGTTCATGCTTTTGACATGATGAAGATTACTTTGGATATCTGGGCACATGATGACATTAATGTTGGTGCGTTTAGGATTGTTAGGCCGAAGGGTAGCCCGCCTATCTTATTAACTAAAACGGGTGTTAAGTATAAATCAGACTCTAAGAAGGTTAAAGAAAGGATAATAATGGGAGAGAAGGCTGAGAAGGTTATAAACGTAAAGATGGTCATGAGTTTAAAGCCAATACTTGTTGACATGAAAGGTGGTAGGTCTGGGGTTTATCGTTACACAGGTTCTGTGAATGTTAAGATAACTGCTTATGGGTTTTTGGAGAAAGAGTACGAAGAATTTGAGAAACAGTTGAAGGAGAAGCAGGAAAGTGAGGAGTTTAAGGCAATAGAGGACATCACAAAATCATCGTTAGATGCTATAAAAGAGGACCTTATGGAATATATCAACGAGTTTGAGGGTAAGAATAAAGATAAGAAATCAAATAATGAGGAGTCACAGGAGTCTCCAAGCATGTTTAGAGACATAATCAAGAGCTTTGCTTCTGATTTTAAGTTTAAGCGAGAGAAGGGTTCAGGTGAGCAATCTGTGAATGTACCATTGTTTGCAAGAAGAGATTACACGTACTCCAAAGATGTGGTAAAGCTGGCTGCTAAAGAGGATGCTAAAGATTTATACACCACGTTTAAGAAAACTTTGGGAATGCCTGCGCCTTAGTTACTTTGGTTTCATTATGTAATCTGATGTTGTGCAGTAGATGTTCTTTCCTAGGTGCAGCAGGGGCTGGAACTCAGAGAGGTTGATTACATTGTCTTTTAGTAGCTCTGGATCTGCTCTTGTTGTTAACACCTCACCAACGAAAATAGAGTGATCGCCTGTTTTATGCGTTGATATAAGCTTACATTCTATATGAGCGTATGCTTCTTTTATTCTTGGAGTTGTTACCATGTCTGATGGTTCTTTTGTAAGTCCAGTTTCTTTGAATTTGTCCACGTTCTTCCCTGAGTGAAGTCCAATAAACTTGGCGTGTGGTGCTAGTTCCTTCTGTATAAAGTTTATAACGAACTCTCCACTTTCCTCTATTAGTTTATGTGTGTATGTCTTTTTTGATACAGCAATAGCATACAGGGGAGGTTTTATGCTTACTGGCATATGCCAGTCTGCAGTCATAACGTTTGTTTTCTTATCATGGCCAATAGCTGTAATGAGCACTACAGGCTTCGGATAACTAACTCTGTAGAATATGTCTGGACTTATTCTCTCCTTAGCCATGACTTTTAGTAATAATCAAAATTAAAAAAGGTTTCCATTTAGTAATTCTTAAATTCGGGGTTTTGCTGTTCTTTGTCCTTTGCTAATTTGCTTGCTGCTATTACGTCATCAATCCTTAGTATCATTACTGCTGCTTCTGCTGCGCTCTTTATTGCTTGAATTTTTACCATTAGTGGTTCGAGTATGCCTTTCTTTTCCATGTCTGCTGCTTCTCCATTCTCTAAATCAACACCGGCCCACTTGTCTCCTTTTTCATGCGTGGCTCTTAGTTCTACCAGCATATCTATAGGGTCTAAGCCGGCATTCTCCGCAAGAGTCTTTGGTATTACTTCAAGCGAGTCAGCGAATGATTCAATAGCTAGCTGCTCTCTTCCTCCAACTTTTGTTGCATACTTTCTTAGCTCTCTCGCTGCTTCTACTTCTGGTGCTCCTCCTCCTGCTACAACCCTACCGCTTTTTAGCACTGTCTTAAGGTCTCCAAGAGCGTCTTCAACAGCTCTTCCGACCTCGTCTATCACATGTTCTGTTCCACCGCGTATCAGCAGTGTAACGGCTTTTGCATTTGTACATTTCTCAACAAATACCATGTTTTCTGTTCCAATCTTCTTCTCTTCAACTAATCCTGCCCTTCCTAGTACTGATTCTTCCAGGTCATCTAAGTTTGTTATTATCTTTGCTCCTGTGGCTTTTGATAGTTTCTTCATGTCTGACTCTGACACTCTTCTAACTGCGAATATTCCATACTTCGCTAGGTAGTGCTGGACCACATCATCTATTCCTTTTTGGCAGAACAACACGTTTGCTCCTGAGTCTCTAACCTTGTCGGCCATCTTTTTAAGCATGGACTCTTCTTGTTTTATAAACGCTTCCATCTGTTCTGGCGAGTCTATTCTTAGCTGTGCGTCTATTTCTGTTTTTTCTATCTCCAATGAATCATTTACAAGCGCTATCCTTGCGTTCTCAACACTCTTTGGCATATTGGGGTGGACTCTTTCTTTGTCAAGCACTACACCTTCTACTAGTTCAGAGTCTTCGATGCCTCCGCCGACTCTTTTCTCTATTTTTATATTATTTGTGTCTATGACTATCTTATCACGCTCTTCTACACTCACTTGCTTTACTGCTCTTACTATCAGATCAACGAGATGTTCATTAGCCTCTGCGTTTTTCCCTATCATTGCTGTTTTCACTATTTTTTTCATTGTTTCTTCTTTTGTTGGATCTACTTTTATAGATATTTTCCTTAGGGTTTCTACTGCGTGTTTTGATGCCATGTGGTAACCCCTTGCTATCACAGACGGATGTATGTTTTGGTCTAGAAGTTCCTCTGCCCTCTTAAGTAGTTCTCCTGCTATAACTACTGCTGTTGTTGTTCCGTCCCCAACTTCCTCCTCTTGGGTTTTTGCAACCTCTATTATCATCTTTGCTGCTGGATGCTCCACTTGCATCTCTTTTAGTATTGTTACCCCGTCGTTTGTTATTATTACATCTCCTAAATTATCTACCAACATCTTGTCCATTCCTTTTGGACCAAGTGTAGTTCTTATCGTCTCTGCAATAATCCTTGCAGCAAGTATGTTGTTCCTCTGTGCATCTCTTCCTATCGTACGAGTGTAACCCTCAGGAAGGATAACTAGAGGTTGGTTTTCTGCCATAACCTCACCCCCTACAACTTATTACCATTTCTGTTTAAAAATTTTGCCCTTTCAGTTGGAAGCAAAAATAATATAAATAAATTGAGGCCAAAAACAACATATGCACTGTCACGTTTGTGGTCATCCTATCTCAATGGAATGGAACTATTGCCCCAATTGCGGACATAAAGTTGATAAGTCTAAATTTCTTGAGGACCTTAAACGGGTAAGGGATGAATTAATGCATGAGATGGATAAATATACTACCTTAAAAGTTAAAAAGATTTTGGAACCTGAGTCACATGTTTATGTTCGTGGCGATAATAAAATATACGAGATAATTATGCCTGGCGTTAAGTCAAGAGACGATGTTGATATTCGTAGGATAGGAGAGTCTCTTGAGGTAAGGGCAATTATTGGTAACAAGATGTACTTTAAGATTATAAACATGCCAAGGGATCATTACGTTGTTGCTGATGACTTTGAAGACAATGTTCTTAGATTACATGTTCAGCAATTTGATTAGGGAGATCCAAGCATTAAGGTTGCCCGAATGTGGTTTATGAGATGTTCTAGGTATATTTTTCTGTACAAGTCTTTTTTGGTTTTGTTTTTAAGACCGGTTATTTTTCCTGCTAAGTAGTGAGGACCCTCTTCAGAGGCTGATATCACTAGTTTTCCGTTTATTGTTTCCACGCTTGGATTTATCCCCATCCATGCGTATGTCATATTCAAGGCTTCTGGTTCCTTATGCTCGTTTAGGTAAGATTTAAAGAGTGCTTCTATTTCTTCTTTTTCGTCAAGTTTTGCCAGCATGTTGTAAAACACAGACTTCTGCACTGCATGTGATATTATGTACTCTCCTGGACCCATAATATGGTACATCTCCCACCTCATTCCATCATCCATGTCAAGAATATCAGTTATCCTCCCGTCTTTAACCTCAACTTCTACTGCGCCTTTGTTTGTGACTAATCTAACAATTTCACTTCTTTGTGATGGCTTTAAACGTTGTTCAAGTGTTACTGACTCCTTATTAAGTGCTCTACGGAAGGTCTCGTAGTCTATCATAACTGTTATCGATGATTCTGATATTTATTTTTATCGGTAATTTTATTAATGGTTTTTTTCTATTATGCACATGAGGATTGCTGTTTTAAAGAAGGATAAATGTACCCATGGCGAGGGTTGTAACTTTATATGTAGAAGTGTTTGTCCTGTTGTGAAGACAGGTGGAAATGCTATTGAGATCGTTGATAACACACCTGTCATCCACGAAGAGTTATGTACTGGATGCGGTATATGTGTTAAAAAATGCCCTGCTCATGCGATATCGATTATTAATATTGCCGAAGAGCTAGACGAACAGCAAGCACATAGGTATGGTAAGAATGGATTTAGGTTGTACAGGCTTCCTATCCCAACCAAAGGCATAATTGGTATACTCGGTAGGAATGGCATTGGCAAGACAACAGCCCTTAACATTCTTTCAGGCAATTTGAAGCCGAATTTAGGTAGATATGATTCTCCTCCATCTGAAGATGAGATACTAGACGCGTTTAAAGGAACTGAAACTCAAAAGTATCTTCAGGATTTGTACAGTGGAATGAAAGTTGCTTACAAACCACAGTACGTTGACTCTATACCTAAGTTTTTCTCTGGTAAGGTTAAAGACCTTTTAAAAGAACATCCAATAATTGACGAGTTAAACTTAAGACCAATTATGAATAGAGATATAAAGAATCTATCTGGTGGAGAACTCCAAAGAGTAGCAATAGCTGCTACAATCGAGAAAGAGGCTAGTGCTTACTTCTTTGATGAGCCTTCTTCTTATCTAGACATCAAACAAAGGTTGAATGTTGCTAGGATAATAAGGTCTATGAAGGGATATGTTACTGTTGTTGAGCATGATCTTGTGGTTTTGGATTACATATGTGATAATATCCATGTTATGTACGGAGAACAGGGAGCTTATGGTGTTGTTTCTCATCCTTACTCTGTGAGAGAGGGGATAAATGCTTATCTTGATGGTTATCTAAGGGATGAGAACATTAGATTTAGAGACTCAAGCATTGTTTTCAGGGACAAAGCTCCTGAGGAAGTAGCTGAGAGAAAACCAATTATTATCTGGCCAGAAAAAGTTATAGATCTTGGTGAGTTTAAACTTAGAATTAATGCTGGGGACTTACGCAGTATGGAGGTTGTTGGCGTTTTGGGTCCTAATGGTATTGGAAAGACAACGTTTGCTAAGGCTCTCGCAGGTATTATACCTGTTTTTGACATGAGTGTTAAGATCTCTTATAAACCACAGTATTTGAAGGCAGATGCTACGTTGGTTAGAGACGTGGTAAACAAGAAAATGGCAAGGGAGTTGAGAGTTAATCAACTAGCAGACAGACGTCTTGATAGTCTGTCAGGTGGAGAACTCCAAAGAGTAGCAATAGCCTCTTGTTTATCAAGAGAAGCAGATGTTTACTTACTTGACGAACCTTCTGCTTACTTAGACGTGGAAGAAAGAATTTCTGTTGCTAAGTTGCTAAGAGATTTTGTTCTGGAGAATAGAGTTAGCGCTATTGTGATTGATCATGACTTACTATTCCTAGATTACATATCTGATAGGTTTATGGTGTTTAATGGAGAGCCAGGTGTTCATGGTCAGTCTAATGGCCCTATGTTAATGGAGAGGGGTATGAACATGTTCCTAAAGGAGATGGGCATAACGTTTCGTAGGGATCCTGTTACAAAGAGACCAAGAGCAAATAAACCAGGGTCTGTCAAGGACATGGAGCAAAAGAGACTTGGAAAATATTATTACACGTAGTTACTTATTACAATTGTGTTGTTGCTGAAGTCTATCCTTAGCTTACCTCCTGACGTGTATTCTCCTTCTACGTCTACTGGGGCACTCACCTCTGTGCAGTATCTGTGGCCTGTTGCAATCACTGCACAGACCTTGTTGTTTTCTATTACTATTTTGTAGTCTGCATCTGAGACTTTTTCTGGCAAGGACTTCACAAGCGTTGCATTGTTCCCTATCGTGTATAGATGGTAAATCTGCAGGTTTACGTACTCAGCTAGTAGCTTGGCGTACTGCTTTGCTGCTATCTCTCTTGACTTTGGCTTTATGTATACGTCAGCGAGTGATGTGATAGACAATATTATTACTAGCCCAAGTGCAAACGCTAGCAATTCTCGTGTTACAGCATTAGCTCTCATAGACAAAATGAGCAGTTGTTACAATTTAAATGTTTAGAAGCTCATAAATTGTCTTTATCTTGTCTCTTCTTGACTCAAGGTCTTTTTTTATCTGGTTATAGGTTTGTTCTGTTATTTTTCCTGAGGCTAACTGTCTCTCCAGCTTTATCAGTTCTTTATCGATGTTAGATATCTGTTTTAGCAACTTTTCTGCTGGGTCTTCACTTGGCTTGACTTCAATTTTTATCTTTCTCCCTATTTTGGTAGATGTTTTGGTGTACCTTGAAGTCAGCTCATTGTAGAGCTCGCTTAGATCGTTTGTGAGTATCTTTGTGGTTGATGGTTCCTTTTTAGTCTCCCCTGCTATTACCACCTTTACATCTGCTGACTCTTCTTTTATGTTGTATATCCCTACTATCTTTACCCATACCTCAAGTGTTATTCTCTTCTTTATCATGTAAACCATTAATGACATGGCAAATGAGACTGCAGACAGTGTTAGAAATGTTCTTTTGACGTATTGCCCACTTTGTGGGAAGAATGGGAATATCAAGAGCAGTAAACCTATTAACGCTAGGATCTTCCACAGTATTGGAAACCTAGTGCCTACTGAAACTTTCTTTATTGATTTGATTAATGACTTAATTGGTTTGAGCCTTCCGCCAACAAAAATTCCCTCTAGGTCTGAGTCTTTAAATCTTTGTGTCTCATTTAGTATTACTCTGTAGCTTGACGCGTTTAGGCTCTGAACAATATCTTTTCTTAGAATCTCTGGGTCTTCAACCCTCAGATTGGTGTCATAGTAAACTGTTGAATTTTTTAATTTTTTTCCCTCAAACTCATTCTCTATCCTTTCAACAGATGTTTTTCTACTTAAAAACATAATATTTACTGGTTCTTCTAACTTTTAAGCTTTGTTGTCAAACACATCTCTGAACTTGTACGCTATCTCTTTCATCGGATTAATGTCTAACTCATAGACTCTCTTTTTGGATTTCAACCTTTTTCTGACTAGATCTCTGAGTGTTTTCTTATCCACTCTGCTTAAATGCGATGAGCTAATTATTGCCTTCCCAACTACATTTTTCCTGTGCTGGAACATCATTCTCGCAAACTTTAACAGGTATTCATCTGGTTTGATGTTTTTTGGGCTTAACTTTACTATTGCTGCGTCTACTTTTGGCATAGGCTTGAATGCGTTTCGTGGAACTGTTTCTAGAATCTCAGGCTTACTAAGGTACCTTACTAAGAAAGATATGCTTGAATATTCTGGATCTCCAGGGTCTGCTGTTATCCTCATGGCAAACTCCTTTTGGTACATCAAAATAGCAGGGAGATTTTTTCTTAGTATTTTTTCTGTTATTGGTGAAGAGATTTGGTATGGTAAGTTCGATATCACCATATCCACGTGTGGGAACTCCACCTTTACAGCGTCTCCGTGTATTACCTCTGCTCCTATCTTCTTTGCCAGGTCACAAAATCTCTTGTCTATCTCTATCACGTACAATTTCTTAGCTAAGTTGATTAACTTCTTTGTTAGTATTCCCTTCCCAGACCCAATCTCTAGTACTAACTTTCCTTTTGGATCTGCATATTTGATTATTCTGTCTGCTATCGATTCATCTATTAGAAAGTGCTGGCCAAGTTTTGTGGGCATATGTATCACTTATAGTCTGTTATGTTTATTATTGGTTTGTTGAATTTGTCATCGGATAT
>CAZCWL010000009.1:0-14601 GCA_964502435.1 Candidatus Woesearchaeota archaeon
TATCAGTACACGTGAGCCTAACAACTTGATCAGAACCATACCATGGAGTAGACGAGGAGGTGTTATCAGTAGTGGTTGGGGGCGCTTTATCTATGTGTATGATGTAACAATCAGACCAGGAGCCCATATTATTAAACGAATCATTAGCGTAGACTCTCCAAGAGTAATCTCCTGTTGAAAGTGAAGACGGTGTCCATGAGGTTGAAGTTGTGTCTGTTTGTTGTATTGGAGAGCCAGAACAGGTAGTTCCAGAGTATAATGCAACATGGTACTTAACTCCGCCTGCACATCCATTGTCAGTTGCTGCATTCCAGCTAAGGGTTGGTGTATCGTCGTTTGTGCAGGTTCCGCTTGAAGGGGATAGTCCTGTTGGTGGATTAGGGCCTATCTTGTCTATCTTTATTTGGTTAGATGTCTTTGTGGATTCTGAGTTACCTACATTGTCTGTTGAGTAGTAGTTAACGTACTTTGTGCAGTAGGATCCTGAGGAGCAGGTAACAGAAACAGATGTTCCGGACGTGGATGGAGAGCATGTTCCAGCTGTGTCAACACAATAGTATGTGTTTGCAACACCACTTCCAGAGTCAGAAGGAGATAATGTTACTGTAACGTCTGAGCTGTGGCAGGAAGTGTCAGAATCATCTGTAGTAGCAGGAGGTGTGTTGTCGGAAGTAACAGTAGTTGTTTTGTCAGAAGAGTTATCTTCTCCATCAGATAATCTACAGTAAATTGTATGTGCTACATTATCTGTCCACGACGAAGTAAATGTACATGTCCTCTCACCTGTTCCATAAGAACCAACACATAAGTTGTTAGACCCAGAAGATGTACCACATTCAAGTCTCATAGAGTCCCCATCAGCGTCATAAGCGCCAGACGTTGTAACCTGAATCGCGTCCCCATTCTTGGCATACGTAGTATTAGCAGAAACCGCATCCATAGTTGGGGCATTATTCCCACCACCGCCTTGCTGCTGCTCTGAGCCTATAGAGTATGTTGGTTCAGGGTCTGCAAACCTTCTGACGCGAACATCATCAACGTAAGCAGAACCATAGTACGAACTATAGGAACTTGCTCCTACTTTGACATTGAAGTTGTCAAGAAAAGAAGGGTCTGACACAGTAACTCTCAGTGTACTCTGTTCATAAGCCTTCAAGGCCGACCCATTAAGCACAAACTTAACATGCTCGGGATTAGCAGTGTAAGATGCTTGGTAAATATAACTACCAGATGTTCCCACATGCTTGTATACCCTATAGTGATCAGGTACAGAGGAGTCTTTCTTCTGCAAATTTATAAATACGTAATCACTTGTCGTCTCATTATCAACAACCCAAAGTAAGTCTGTGTATCCAGATGGGTTGTTTAGATAGGCTTCAATTATCAGCTTATCATCCCAAGCAAAAGCCTTCTTTGATATTAAGTAACCGTGCTGGCCTCCTGCTGTTGTAACAACCTCTAACCTTTGGTTGTTCTCAGATAAAACACTACTTGTGTCATCAATAGTCCACATTGTAGTATTCACGCTATTATCGTTGAAGTCATCGAACAAGAAGAAAACAGCGTAAGGATCACTTTCACTAGTGGCAGAAGCGTTTCCATAGAACATGTAGATTGTAGCTCCCGTGGATGCTTTAAGTTTATTAACTTTAACCCAAACAGTAGCAGAGCTTCCATCCGTTTTTGACTCTATCCAATATGGGAGTTTATGATAGTCCTCATCAGTAAAGCGAAGGTCATCAAAGTCAGACTGCATGTCACTATCATATGAAATGGTGAGCTTAATCTGGTAGTCATCAACGTCTGTTGATCCACTGTAGCTTATATCTATCTGTTTTTTTCTAGTAAATGACTCTAAACCCCAATCAGGATCTATAGCATTCCATGGATCATAACTTCCTAAAATCGTATAATCAACGTCCTTATACTGCCTAAACGGATTGAACACGCTACCATCTGTAACATTGTATACTGCACCGCTGTCATTAAAAACACTGTCCATATTTCCATCCACGTCTAGGATAGCGTATCTTGTATAATCCAAAGACACTCCTATGAGATCACCATAGTTAAAATCTTGAGAAAGACAACCCCAACAATGAACATTGCCATCTTTCTTGACTATACAGTTAGCATTTCCACCTGATGCTAGACCAATTGCATCACCGCCTGTGTAATCTGCATTCTGACCGACACTATCGTGCCCCGTACAGTCAACATTGCCATTGTTAAGCAAGTAACAAGTGTGGTAATCCCCAACCCCAACACCTATAGCATCTCCGCCTGTGTAAGCATTTGACTGGCCCTGAGCGTTGTAACCTTCGCAATATGAGTTCCCATTGTTTTTAACTATACATTTATGGAACTCTCCAATTGCGACTGCTACTGCATCTCCGCCTGTGTAGTCATTAGACTGCCCAGAACAGCCAGTTCCACAGTCGTTTCGTCCCCAACAATCTACATTTCCATTACTAAGCAAAGCACAAGTCGCATCTCCACCTGCTGCAACACCTATGGCGTTTCCACCTGTGTAGTCTGCATTTTGACCATAGTTGCTTCGTCCCCAACAATCTACATTTCCATTCGACTTGAGAACACAAGTGTGCCAGTGCCCAGCTGCGACTGCTACTGCATCCCCATTTGTGTAGTTAGCAGCTTGGCCGTACGTGTTATCTCCATGACAGTAAACATTACCTGACTCAGTTAGATAGCAAACATGCCTTGATCCAGAAGCAACAGAAATAATCTTTGACGTCCTGTTGATCATGTCCATTCGATTGTAATCAAACACACCACCATTAATGCTGAGAAAAGTTATATTATTCCACATAGATGAGTTGTCCTCTGCATTAAAGTTTCCGTAATAAACATAAACAGTTTTGTTAGAGTTTGCTGAGACATTGACTTTAAACCATATTACAGAGTTGCCAGACGTGTTCCAGTTTTCAATCCAATAAGGTAAGCGTGTAGAATCATCAGAGTCGACAACACGAATATCTTTTCCCGTAGAATTAGCTTTCGAATAATCAAAATTAGAACTATTAAGAATTAACTTCACTTGATAATTCTGTATTGCTGAAGCTTCAGAGTTCTCCACCCTAACATCTAAACGATACTGCCAATTAGAATCCCACCAAGAATAAGATATACCATACAATAATACTACAGCTATCAATAACAATACTCCTCTCTTAACTAGTTCGCTTGTACCCATGTCTATGCACACCTTAATAGCTTAATATATTAACACCATGCGTAATATAAAAATATTACGTAATAGAAAGTGTGGGAGCACCGAGGAATCGACAGGGAACACCACCAGAAGAGGTTGCTCCCCTTGCTCCACTCAGCAACCCCAGGAGCGCCGAGCAACATGGTTAGGGCTGCTCCCTTCCGGGCCTGACCCGATTTCCACGCCACACGACCCCCTGGGACTGAGCTTCTCAGCTCAGGGAACAACATTCTGATGATGCTCCAAGCCTCATCCTCGGCATCAGCCCCGCCGTACAGCCGGTTTGCGGTTACAGGGAACGGCTAGCTCCCCGGCCTAGCTCCCACAATAAAAACAGAACTACACACCTTTTAAATACTTGCGATACCACTCTTCCACAACAGATTTATCAGAAGCAATAGATAACAATCGTTTGTATTCGCTCTCTGGTATGCGTGGAGGTGTGTACTCCTCGCGTATCAAGATATGCTCATTAGAAATCTTAGCAAAAGGTCCAAGTGTGTAATAAACACGCCTGACAGACCCTCCCCAAGAGAAAGTACCACTCACTGTCCTCACACCACAAACAACAAACTCTCCTAGATCAACACCTTTGTGGAGATTGTAGTATATGGATTTTGGTTCAACTAATCCAAAATATTTTTTATAAAGTTTAAATATCTGATATCCATGAGCAACACCAACATGACTAAGTATGAGAGCTATTCTCTCTCTTATCTTTGATCCTACAGGCCTACCTCTCATATCAAGTACACCACCACAATTGATACTAAAAGTAAGATAATTACATAAGCCATACAAACATCTGGTGTTAAGGTGTATTTTACTGTCCTCCCGTAAGATGTGGCAATTTGGATAATTAACTCCTCAGTCTGGGAGAATATGCCAGATGAGACAGTTACGTCCACAACACAATTACCATCCATAACAGGTATAAGGTCTAAGTAAAAGACATCATACCCGTACGGGTTTATCACAACATCACGACTGTATTCTTTTGTGTCATAAAATCTTGCTAAACAGTTAGAAGATTGCACACTGATTTGAAAATTCCTCTCCACACTAGAAGGATTAGACACATTCAATGTGATGAACTTTGGTTGGGATGTGTGATACCCTACTTTATTAAGTATTCTTGACGACTCAGCACTCAAATCTACATAGAGTTTAGTCACATTCTTTTGAACAGTGTCAGTTATTGTTGCAGTAGAATTATACACGTACCATGTAACGTTCACCAAACCTTCATTACTAATAACAAAAGGAATTAAAGATTGTCCAACGTCATCGAAAGTGGAACTAGCGGTAAATAACACTTCACCAGTAGTAGCATTAGATACTGTTATATTAAAGACGTAATCGTAGTTTATTCCAAAGATTACAGCCCTTGCAAAATCAGTATCATTGACTAAAGATACTTCTGGCGTGTAAAAAGAGACATACCTTGATGGTGTTCCTTTCCAAACACCAGAGACACACTTAAGTTGCTTAGACGTAAGTACCTCACCATCACCATAACATAGCCCATTGTAAACACACATATCAGATGAAGAGCAACATGCTTTATCATATTCATCAGTGAGACAAACAGAAGGATCACATTGTCTATGTAACAAGTTCTCTCCTTCATCGTCTCCACAACAGTAGGTCGGGACTTCATTCCATTTGTTCTTGTTCCAGCCAAAGCCACACGCCTCACAAATAATCTGGTGGTTGTCTGGATCAAAAGGAATAGTAACATTAGACACTATGTTAGTGTAGAGGGAATCATATCCAAAGCATGTTATCTCGTGAGTTGTACAAACAAGAGGGTTCATCACAATGTCATAGTAACCAGGATAGATATCACTGTAATTATAGTACGTACCAATTGTGCAATTTACAACCATGCTAGTGTTTGTTCCTGTGTAAAATGAAGCATTGCCTACAACATGCCAAGAATCTGAGACAGAGTTAGACCCAGAAATATTAACCAAATCAACAACAGGTCCGGTGGAGTAGAAATAGATTTGAGTTGTGGACGGAACAACACTGACAGTTGTGTTAACCAATTGAACGTTGTCAAAGAAAAATATATGATCTGCTGAGCCAGTAGTTATGGTTGGATCATCATTGGTAAACAGAGTTATATTCCCTGCCTTATGACCAGTGTAATACAGTAGCGGGACTTTCCTGAAAAACCACTTGTTGAAATAATAATCATTCATGTGTGTGTGCCAGTCACCTTTTAATCCATTCTGATCTGCAACAGGATTAAACCATGTGTAAAAGCTATCTGAAGTATTATAAACCTGGGCACTAGCACGTAGGTAGCTATCCTGCGCAGACCTAACCCAGTACCATAAATATGTTTCATTCGTTATAATCATAGAAACATTGTGGTGTAAAATGTTTTGATTTGTGTAGTGATCCTCTTGACTTGAATCCGTTGTCACATTAACCATTGCCATGTATGGGCCATATAATGGAAAAACGCCACTGTATTGCTCAACAGGTCTAGCACTGTAGGTTGTATGATGACCAGAACCGGATTGTGTGTTGATCATATAATCTATAGGTTTGTCTGGGTGTTCTGGCAATCCGGACAAGTAATGAGAACGTATTTCATAGTCAGATAACGCACGATTATAAACAACAATGTTATCAATGCTTCCATTAAATCTCACATTTAAGTTTCCAGTATACGTTGAGCCAACAGTGTATAGTGTTGTAGACTCATTAAAACTAGTAGATGAAGCTGTAAGAACGCCATTAATGTACCACTTAAATGTTCCGTTATCAGAAACTAGAGCAGTATGATACCACTTACCCCAGTCCAAGTACCCTGCTACAAAGTGGTTATTATCGTAGAAACTTAGCCTACAAGTTGAACCACTACCAGAATCCATGATCATAATCATATGTTTCCAATCATGGAAGGGACCAATAGTACCCGAAAACAGATTTACACCAGTCCAGCCAAGGGGTTCTGGTTTTATCCAATGCTCAATAGTATAAGATTCATTGTCAGAAAAGTGGATAGGAGTTGATAGATTAATATACGAACCACTACTACCGTCTAGGTAAACAGCGACACCAGAAACACCATCAACAAGATCCACATTATTCAATAAACCATCATTGCTATAACCAGAATAATCTGTAAGTGTTGAGGAGTACCACAAGTCATCAAAATCATACCACAACACAACACCTTCTAAGCCGTAGCTCTTGAATACAGGTCTGTTATCGTAGTATATATAATAGTAAGTTGGGGAAGAAACATTGGCTCTCCAGAAAAAGGTATACTCATTCCCGCTCTTTACGTAGTTGAAAGGTATCGGTTTAGTGCCATGGACTACACGAAAACTCTCTTCATTAACGTCTGTTAGATTTACTGAAGCATGGACAATAATATCAACATGCTCATCTGTATCAACAAGCACAGGGATACGATACTGCCAAACAACAGAAGAAAGAGACACATTATCAAAAGAAGAATTACCTGTAGAATAAAGACCGAAGTACCCAGCCCTAGCAGTCGTGTTAGACAAGTACATGACATCACCAAGATAGCACGAAGTTTTGTCTTCAACATTGTAAACGTCCAGACTGTACCATGTATTACTATACAAAGACTTTGAATAACTGTTAATTATATTCATGGATCCGTTATAGAATCCGAGGAATATACCAGATGTGTTTAGAAAGCACGTAAAGTACGTGCCATTATAATAATTAAAGATTATACCTGCATTTCCACCAAGTTTAACATCAGCATGGATATGAAAATTATTAATACTTGTATTAACAATAGATAGACCATTCCCTTTATACACGTCAGATAAGTACCAATTGCCGTTCTCATTCCAATAGAAAGGAGAATAGTCATGAACATCTCCATCCGAAAAAGTTTCTAAAATCTTATTTGGTGGAGAGAACCAAGGATCTGTTGGGGTTGGAGCATCAGAATAGTTCAAGTCAAGCACATAAAGTAAAGCTTGAGATATGTCCAGTGGAAAAGATGAGCCATCAGAAACAGGTATTATCACAACTGCATCCACGTACCATGAAGCATCAATTCCTTCACCAAGAACACCTATACTCAGATTATCATTGCTGTCCAAAGAAACATTCAAGTAAATGTAATTATACGTTGGAAAGTTCGACGCATCAGAAGGTAGCACTGTCTTGTTGTAGTTCACATTAGAAGAGTTAGCTATAATTGTTAAAGGTTGGCTAGCTGTTGTATCATTAACAGACAATCTATAGAATATTAAGTATTGGCCCTTTTCAAGACGTACTGTTTTATAGCTCCATCCTGCTGATTGGTTGTAGTAAAGAGCCTTATCAAAACTTGCGTTTGGCTCGTCAATGATATAAACGCTACTTGGATGAGTAAAATCTTCAGCTTGGTGAAGTAAATTGGTAACATTGAAAGGTAAAACAAAGTCAACCCAATACCAGTCAGTATTATTTGGTTGACAAGCCGCTGTCATAATGTACTGTGAATGATAGAGCACACCAGAAGTATCATTCCTGTGTGAGACTATGAACAGCGCTCCAGATTCATTACAGAATGCTAAGTAAGTTTGAGAGTGATCCCCCCAAATAGAAACATCATTAGTTGGATAAAGATTTATATGGTTGTACTTGTAACCAAACTTTACACACGATTGAGAACTGCTAGTAATCCTGAAAAACTCATCGTAATAAAGATTCTCGCTATCTGGATACGGAACAACCTTCTTGAATATAGCTGGATAACCTCTCTTTATTATGAATGAGTCGTTAGTGTGTTGGTATCTATTAGCTTCGGATCCATCTGTATCATTCACAAAAAACACTACTTCTACCTCATCACTTGAAAGCTTAGTGATGTTATAAACTCCTGGTGTTCCAGAGGCATAGTACGGAAAGTACTGATAGAACTGATACCAAGAGGTTCCGTTCCAGTACAATAATTTATTTTGGTTAGATTGTACTCCTGGTCTCAAAACAAGCCGAATAATACCATTATCGACAACAATATCTCCAGTGAAATTATGCCAAGTGTAGTTAACCAAAGACCAACCACAGTATGAAAGGTTTGTGCACGTGTAATTTGTATTGCCGTTTGTGTCATAAACATGAACATCGGTTGCGCTAAAATTGTTATAATCAAAGAAGATAACATTCCAATCAGGATCTGTGATAAACTTAACATCACCATAAGTTGTGTTTAGTTTGAAAGAATACTGTTCAGACAGATTATCACCAAAAACAGGCACAAGTACATGAGAGTACGTATTCCATCTCGCATTGTGAGAGGTGTCCTTAATTTTCCATTTCAACATCTTCCTGTCGTACATAGTAGAAAAGTAAAAATCATTGTACCTAGAGATGGGTAAAGTAGAGTTAACCTGTTTTGGATACATTGTAGAAAGATAAATAATTTCATCATCGGACAAAGCTCGCTTGTACAACCTAAAATCGTCAAAATATCCTTGGAAGTATATATTATTCTGCAGCCACCAGCCTCTACCACCAAGCCTCAACTCCCTATCAGTTGATCCTAAACCTGTATCAAAAGAGGGCTTCTTACTTGCAACCCTGGTACCATCAACCCATATCTCCTGAGTCTCATTTGCCTTAAACTTCAAAGCAATGTGATGCCACTTCCCATCTGCTAACAACACTTTGTAAGCTACAAGAGAAGAAGCTGCAGACCCGTTGTACATGTAAAATGCAAGTCTCTCAGCATCATGATAGGATAATTCCCATCTATTAGAGATAGATCCAACAGGTTTTATTATAAACGCGTTGCTTGGAGACTGATTAACCTCGCTCTTCACCCAAAGAGATGTGGTGAACTCGTCAGGGCTCCACCAAGAATCATTGTATGGTATAACCACATATGAATTGTCAACCACACGCACCCCAGAACCGTAAACCCCTTGAGAAAAGTATGCTCCATTCTTTAAAGTGGCTGTAATATTGTTTCCCGAATAGTCCATCGCAGTGCTGCCATAACCTTCAGAGAATGGAATCCACAAAGCGACATCGCTCGGATTCAAGTTAACTTTATTTGATGCATTAAATACATGAGATAAATAATGTTTTCGTATCTCAGCAGCTGACAATGCTCTGTTATAAAGTTTAATATCATCAAGTGAGCCGTTTAGATACCTGGCATTTGATACACCAAAGTACAAGCCATCGTAACTTGTGTAATTTGGGAAGTAATCAAAATTGTACGAGTACTGGTACTCCCCATTCAGATAGAACCTTGCTGTCTTGTTCTCATCAAAGGTTATAGCTATGAAATTCCATTCTTTTGGAGACTTGTAATTAACAAAGTTTGACTTTAATTGGTGACTCGTGCCATTTCCAATAAGTAAGTTACCATACGTCCAAGGTGGGTTTGTGTAAATGTTAAAACCAATCTTATGTTGATAGTGTTTGCCATTGAACATAAGATCTTTTTGATAATCATCGTCTGGATAAACCCACATCTCAAGCGTAAATGTCTTTACTTTAAATGTATCTGTAGGTCCACACTTCACGTAAGAATCAGATCCAGAGAAGTTCAGATACGTTCTCCCATTATCAAACTCCCAAGTGGCGCCATCTATACTACAATAGTCTACGTGGCCAGAATAATCTTTAGTTTTGTTGCCATAACCTTCCTCAAGGGGAAGCCACAAGATCAGACCATCGTGTGAAAAATCATTGTAGAATAGAACTGAATGGTTCCCACCTCCTGTGTAAGAGAATATGAAATCTGTGCTATTTGTGCCAGAAGAAGGTGTAACATATGGGCCTATCCTCTGCTCTTCAATTCCATAACTGACAATTGGATCAGAGGAAACATACTTTCTAATCCTTATATTATCAACCCAATAATCATGCCCTCCAAATATATAAACACGTGTAAAGTTAGAAAAAGAATCATTCAAAATATAAAGGCTGTTGAGCAACTGACCATTACTAGAATATACCTCTAAACTAACACAGGTTTGGTTAATTGACAAACTAGATTTATACCAAACGTCTGTCCCAACAGCGGTTCCAGAGACAGTAGTGTAGTACCCATTGTAATTCTGACGCACATCAATTCGATAATTATTAGATGAATAGGCTGGAGCTACACCTAAACCATAACCATTACCGCTATCATCTATCAACCCAACCCTATCCCAAGCACCACCACTGTAACTACCATTTCTTTTTATCCACACATCCAGGATAATATTTCTTGATAACGAATACGTGAGAGGCTTATAAGCACCGTTAGGATCATTATTACCTTGTTTGTGAAAAGAGCAATTCCCATCAAAGGAAACAGAGCAGTCTAGAGTAACATATCCTGAACTGTAGTTAACCCACCCGTCGTAAAGCTCAGCATCGTCATAAAAATCAAACACTGAACTTGGATCAGAAGCAGATGGGAGAGAATCACCGTAGTACATGTAAATTCTCTCAGTTGTTGTGTTAGATAGGGTAGGCAACTTAACCCATATTTTTGTTTCAGAAGTATTACAGCCAGACTCGATGTAGTATGGAAACGTTTCTCCCCAGTCACTAAAATCCCAAGATTGAGACGAGGTGAACCGTATATCAGAACAGTCAGCAGACATATGTCCAGCAGATATTAAAGAGGCTGTATCTACTACCAATAACAACTGATACTGATTCACTGCCTCTGCAGAACTCCGAACATCAATAGGTATTCTGTATGTGAACGAGTAAGCAGAAGTAAGTACAAATAACACGATGAAAAACAACCACCCACGCATAGAATTATTTACAATAGTCATAATATAAAATATTTCCCACAAACAATATAAAGACGAACCTACACGTATTCGATATGATAAGTGTCTCTGAGCAAGAAATAATTGACAGACTTCTTGAAAAAGGCATGACAAAGGAAGAAATAGAGAATGAAATAAAAGAAAGAATAGAAGAGATGAACGGTTTAATATCAAGAATGGGTGCATTAAAGATCATAGCCAATGATCATAACATAAGCTTGTTTAAAGCGTCTGAATCAGTAAGAGTTAGGATAAAGAATCTTGTTGGTGGTCTAGACGATGTAACTGTTTATGGGCGAGTAACAGATATATTTCCAGTTAAGGAGTTTACAAGAAAAAAAGGTGGAAAAGGTAAGGTTGCTTCAATGATCATAACAGACGAAACAGGAACAACAAGAGTAGTATTATGGGACAATAAAACAAACATCCTAGATAAAATAAAGATAGGTGACGTCGTAAAGGTCGTACAAGCAAGGGTCAGGCAAGGTAATTTTCTTGAACTACACACGAAAGCGTCAACAAGAATAATGATCACAGACGATGAGGAATCAAAAAAAATACCAAAAATAACAAACCTTGACACAATCGAAAATTCGTCTGAAAAAACGAAAGTAATGGGAAAGGTTGTTCACATTTTTGAGAGCAATCCGTTCTACGAAACATGCCCGAAATGTAACAGACGAGCAACATACAATGATGGTAAGTGGGTATGTCCTGAGCATGGAGAATTTGATACACCAAGGCAGACCTTAAAAGTGAATTTTATATTAGATGATGGTATAGCAAACATTAGGTGTGTCGCATTTGGAAAAGCAGCCGAGCAGTTACTAGGAATAAGTTCAGAAGAGGCGTACAAAATAGCTGAAGAGCATGGGGATATGTTCAAACCAGTCAGAGATAAGATACAAGACATTATAGGAAAAGAGTATATAGTACGTGGAATTGCAAACATAAATGACTTCTCAGATAAAAAGGAAATAATAGTTAGAAGCATTAGAGAAGTTAACCCTGAAAGAGAACTAGAAAGAGTTCTCACGACTTAATAGCCTTCATAATCTTCTGTCCAACAATATCCCAATACTGGACAGACATACCTTCTTTAAGTTTGTCTTTAAGTTCTTCAGGGATCTTTAAATCAAATGTCTCAAAAGTCTCTTCGTCCATAACTTGAGCAGTGTCCCCAGAGATAGACAACACATTAGCAGATCTTTTATCAATTATAGGAATATCAATCCTAGCATCTGTTGGCTTAACAATCTCCCTCTTCCTTTCATCTATAAGGCCTACAGCCTCTATTCTCGCCTTAGCATGACCATGCTTGCCAGGCTTACTAGTTGTGATATTAACTACACGACAAGCTACATTATCAATCATAACGTAACTGCCTTTCTTCAACTCATTTACACTACCTGGTCTAACTGTCATGGTGTTAGGAAAAGGTCATGATTTAAAAAGTTTACTTTAATTTATACCTTAAAATGGCTGCGACGCCAGACAGTGAAGCTAACTGTTCACCTTCAGGAGTATCGTTAGACACTACTATAACATCTGCCCCTGTCTCCTTTGCTAAGTGGCTTAGGTGTTCTATCTTCTCGTTATCAAGCGTCTCGCTTAGCAGCAGAAGTTCGACAGCACCCATACTAAGCGCTTCGACAACGTCTTTTTCACCGTAAACAGCGAGATCATCCTTAGCAATATGGTACATTAATCTTCTGACAGCCTCTTTTTCATCATATAATTCCCTTTCTTTTATCACGTCTTTAGATCTCTCAACCAACTCTGTTAAACCATACTCATTAGTGTACGAAATATCTTTAACGGCCAAAACTTTTTGTTTTAATTGTTTGGACAAATAATTGCCATTGTAAAAATTTTCTTTTACAGGACCAGGCCCACCAATGATTATGCCTTTTATGTCTGGTGATGAAAAAGCATTCTCAGCAGCATCGGCTACTTGTTTATAGAAGGCTTTCTTAAGATTCTCTCTGACGTTCTGAAACCTGTTGGCAGACTGCCCTCCAACTCTAAACTTGTTTGGAACAAGAGAGTCCATATTCTTTAGTACCACAACTCTCTTTCCGCTTAACAAACCAATAGTTGCCTCACTATTATCAATAGCTATTAAGCCATACTCTGCTTTTGGTTGCAGCAATTCTTTGAGAGGTTCTAAAACAAATTTTTGATCACATCTGTATATCCTAACATTTATAGGTTCTGGTGGTTCAAAAGCCCAAAGTCTGAGATCTTGCTTTCCTTCTCTGTCAGAAACATTACCACAGAAAATGATAAGTCCATTCGGTGGGGTCTTGGGATAGAGCTTTAACTCTTGTTGTATTTTTTCTAGGGCGTCAATAACATTCTTACGCGTTGATTTTGATTTTATATTCGACGCTGTACTTTGCTCTTCAGCTAGTTGTTGTCTTACAGAATCAAGATTATAACCTGCTGGGACATAGACAGTAACCAGTTCTGTATGTCTACCTCTATATGATTCTAGTTCATCTATTAAACGCTTTAGTTTAAGTTTTGAGGCTTGCATAAACATAGTAGAACACATTATTTTAAAAACCTTCTCAATGGGTCTGTTTCTATTAAAGTTATTCTCTTAACAGCAGGAAGAGAAACATTGTATACGCGAGTATTACCAACAATCGCGTAGTGCACTTTTGACCTGTGAGTGTGAGCATGGATCCATATTAAAGGGTTCTTATCTAAAATAATCCTCTTCATTCTAGTACCAAGCATGAAGGGGAAGTGTTTTGGATTCTCACCTTTACTAGTTTCTGCAATAGGGGGATAATGAGTTACAACAATAGATCCTGGCTTAACGTGTTTGTACAGCCAGTTGTACGTATTCTGGTATCTTAACTCAATGTCCTTTATATTTCTACGCTGCCATGCTGTTGGATGGTCTAACACACCTTTAGAACCAACAATACTATAACCATTAAAATTTGTAATCTTGTTATCAAGCCATTCTATATCTTTTCTTCTCATACATTGTGGATTGTAGTCCTCATTGCCAAAAACCGCAAAGATCTTACCAGAGTAATGGTTGTGAATCTTCTCCAACAAGGTGTCAAGTTGTGTACAATCACCTTTAAGCACAAGATCTCCAACAAGAATAAAAACATCGACTTTAGACCAGTCCACATGAGTAAAGTCGAGTAAGTCAATAAACTTGGGTGTATGTACATCACCAACAGCAGCAAGCAACATAAAGAGGGTTACCATAAATGATTAATAAGAATTTCGTTAGTTGTACAATTACTAACAGATTAATAGATAAAGTATGACAACATCCATAATAATGTTGCAAGGGAACACAAGATTGGAATCTCACCTGCAAGAACGATTGCTAATAATGTCTTTGGCCAGCCAATTTTTTGCATGTCACCGATGAATAATAGTGTTAGTATAAAAGACCACAATCCTGTGAATATGTTTACAAATGGTATCCAGCCAAGTAGTAGTGAAGGTGTGCTAGCGTATATCATTGCTTTCCATGTCTGCTTTATTCCTTGCTTACCGCCTAAAACATAAACCCAGAGATGTAGCCATGCTCCGCCGATGAATAGGTTAAGCAATGTAACT
>CAZCWL010000010.1:0-8081 GCA_964502435.1 Candidatus Woesearchaeota archaeon
TGATGATTCTTATCGGTATTTTGCTCTGGTTGCTTAATATTTATCCTTTGGGTGGAGGGTTAATTTTAGGAGGTTTTCTTCTACTTGTTTCGAATATTTACTACGCAAGGAAAACGGAGATAGAGACTGTCATCGATGAGAGAATAGAAAGGGTAAATGATAAAGCTGGGCACTATGCTTTCTGGATAACCATTTTATCTTTGTCTATCATTTTTTGGATCGATTTTTATGGGATACTTAAGGTGAGTTTTAGAGAGATGTATGAAATTCCCTTACTCATCGGAATCTATTCATGGTTCTTGTTTAGATTTTACTTTTCCAGGAAGGGGTTAAAATGAGGACAAGGATCAAGGAGTTCAGAGCAAGATATAACATGACACAGGAAGAGTTAGCAAAGAAGGTAGGGGTTAGGAGAGAGACTATTGTTTTCTTGGAGAAGGGGAAGTATAACCCCTCTCTTAAATTGGCATATAAAGTGGCTAAAGCATTAAATACAACAGTTCAGGAGCTGTTTATATTTGATGAGGATGATTGAGTTTAATAGGCTCTTAGATTTCTTAACTTACACTTCGTCCGACTGCTTCGCAAGCTTTTTTGTCTGCAAAATATGAATTCAGGCGATCGCTAACTGACAAAGAATTAAAGTAATTCTGACAGCGATCCTGTTACTTTAAACTCTTTAATTCCTACAATGTAATTGTTAGATGATACTTCATATCCCATCTTTTTAAATATTTGTTTGTACTCTTCTTGTAGTAGCTGCCCAGAATCTTCCAAATGTTTTCTTTCTGGAGTTTCTGCTAGCAGATCAACTATTGTGTTATATACCACAAAAGCAAGAAGAGATTTTAAGTTATCACCAACTTCTCTGTGGATTTCCACACTTTCTGTTATCTTTTTATCAAATTCTTCTTCAGACATATCCTCAGAAATTTTGGACATGTCGACATGGTATGGGAATATTTCACTTCCAATTTTTACAACTCCAAAGTATTTTTGTCCTTTTTCCACTTCGATCGCAATGGCTTTTCCAGGTGTTTTAGCTTTTAAGTTTTTTAGGTATTGGAGTATCATTTTAATTCACCTTATAATAGTCATAACTATAATCTTTATAAGTTTTTCGATTGATTCACTACTTATAAGGTACGACACTATAGAGCTCCTGATGTCTGTGGATTTTCTTCGAAAATCCTTCATCACATCGTACTCTCAACGTACTCAGGTTCGGCAGATTTATAAGCTGTTGCAATAACAAAGAATAAACCTAATGCAGTCGTTTACTAGACGAAATCACAGACATATCTGGCTCTGGCACTCTTTGCTAACGATTCATCCACTTCGGGTTCAGACAGCAGGTAGTATCTGCAGAATGTTCGGTAGTAATAATGCACCTGGTTAAGTATTTAAATCAGAAACATGTGCTAGGTGTATGGAAGCATACACTGTCTCGGTTGGCAGATTTGAGTTTTATTTAGTCCCTAGAATTACTTCTCTTGAAGTCAAACCATTCAGTATGGCAGGCAACAATTTTCTACGCATTGAATACCATGAGCCAGGAGATAAAATTGTTAGGGTTATTCCCTCCCCTGGGGCAAGTTTGGACGTTAAGATCACAGAGACTGGATGGCTTATGTCAGGAGATTTGACCGTTCCATTGTCTTCTTTAGCGGATAAAACTACGATTGGAAGTGTGACAATCGAGAGAGTTATAGTATAAAATGCGCCAGCCGGGATTTGAACCCGGGTCACTGGCTTGGAAGGCCAGTATCCTACCGCTAGACTACTGGCGCGTAAACCTTATTGAGATTTTCAGTTTAAAAACCTTGTGGCATTTAGTATTACTCAAATGGTAGCTTCTTCTTTGGAGGCATTGCTGTTGGAGTTTCTCCTCCATGCCATGTGTACCTCGGCCTTATTTGGATAGGGAATATTCTCTCTTGGTTATCGTCTAGTACTATTGCAGATCCAGGCATTCTAGGAAGCATATCCAAGTATTTCTGGATGTCATACACTAGGTATGTTTGCATTATAGAATTTAACGCATTGATGTCAATTTTAGCAGTTACTCTGTGTGATATAACTAAGTCAGACTGAGTTAACACGTCTGTATGTAACTTACCTGGTTGTTGTGTTGCTAGTACTAACGATATGCCTGGTTGTCTTCCTTCTCTTATAACCTGTATCAATGGCCCTGTTGCTAGTGTTTTTCCTTCCTTTGGAAGAAACTCATGGGCCTCGTCTATGAAGACCCACACAATTGGAATGTCCTTCTCTTTATTTGACCCCCGAATTTCCTGCATCTCTTCTATTTTTCTTGCTACCATTCTCTCTTCCAGTATCATTTTTGATAGTAAGCCAATAACTAATGCTCTCACAGAGAATCCGCCAACAAGGTGTGAGTACGTTGATACATCAACTACACTTACTGTTCCAGGCTTTAGAAGTTTTTTTATGTCTGTTCCTTTCTTGTCAAATACTCCCCACGATTTTACAGCTTCAAATCTACTCTCTAGAGCTAGTTTGATGCTTGGTTCTATTTTTTCATCCTTGTTTATGTGATTGATTATGTCATCAAGGTCGTAGGATTCTTTACTCTCTCTAAGCTTTGTTATTGTTCTGTCTATGGCTATACCCATCGGGCTTACTGGTTCTACTCCGAATAGCATGTTCCACTCAGATCCATTAACCAAACTCGTTGGTATAGAAAAAGGGTAATCCAAAGATATTCCCTTTTTCTTATAGTAATCAACTTTCCCGTGCGGAACAAACACTCTTACATTGGAAAACCCTTTTGGTTTCATTCCCCATTTCTCAAGTAGAAGTTCGTCTCTAAAGTTTGGGTGTTTCATAGTCCAGTATATCCCCATTGTGTCTATTATCAGCGCGCTTATGTTCTCTTTTACTTCGTCTGGCATCTGAGCTATTCCCTCTGCAATAACACCCATTGTGTAGGATTTTCCTCCACCTCTCTTACCTGCGATCATTATAACATGAGGTCTAACAACGTCTAACCAGATCTCATTTGATAATGATATAGTCTTTCCCATCTGGATGTACTGCTTTCCTATTAAAACAACGCCTTCGTCTCCGAATTTTTCTTTATCTCTTTCAGATCTTCCAATGATAATCTTGTGAACCATGCTGTTTTAACATTCTCTACACTATTAAATTTTATGATAAAGCTTTTTATGCTGTACTGCGTGTTTATACCATGTACAAAGTGAAAAAAGGACTGTGCAATACGTATTTATTCTTTGGAGATAAGAATTTACAGGTTGATGCAGGAGCTGTATTCGACGAAAGAGTTGATATCCTTGTTCTAACCCATTGCCACTATGATCATACTATGTTTGCTAAGCGTGTAGCTGATAACGGAGCTACTGTTCTTGCTTCAGACTTCACTGCTAAGCACTTATCAGACCCAAAATACACTATTTATCCTGTCCAACCTGTTAAAGTTAAGGTGGTTAGGCATGGTGATATCATAGACATTGGTACATACAGGTTTACTATCCTGGAGACGCCAGGTCATACAAAGGGTTCGATATGTTTATGGGAAGAGAATAAGAAGATACTCTTGTCTGGCGATACTCTGTTCATTGGCGGAGTGGGTAGGACTGACTTACCTAGTGGTGATGTGACTGATTTGAAGCGTTCTCTTGCCTTTCTCCAAAGCTTAAAACCAAAACTTATTCTGCCTGGTCATTAGCTTTAAATACTAGTTTTGATTCATATGCTTCATGATTAAGGACACTGTGAAAGCAATAAAATCATTAAAGATTCAAGGAGCAACAAATGTTGCAAAGGCAGCTGTTAATGCTGTAATTTCTGAAGTCAAGTCTAAGAATTTTCGTAGTAGGGATCAGCTTATTAAGAGTTTAGAGATGTACAAAGCTATGTTGTTTGGTTCTAGACCAACAGAACCTATGATGAGGAATGCATTAAGGTACATAGTATTTAATGTTTCTAACTCTCCGTATGAAGACGTAAAATCATTGAAAAAAGCAGTTGTCACTTACGGTAAGGATATTCTGAATCTCATGAAAAGGGCAGAGAATGCAATAACTTACATTGGCTCTAATTTTGTCCCGAAAGGAGCAACAGTGTTAACGCATTGTCACTCTTCAACTGTTGTTTCTATTCTTAAGTCTGCAAAGAAGAAAGGCATCCATGTTATATGTACTGAGACGAGGCCACTTTATCAGGGGAGAAAAACAGCTAAAGAGCTTGTTAACTCTAAGATTGATACAACTCTTGTGGTTGATTCAGCTGCAGGCCAGATGATGAAGGATGCAGATTTGTTTATAATTGGAGCCGATGTTATATCATCTGAAGGAAGTATTGTGAATAAAGTTGGGTCTAACTCTTTAGCTGTGCTTGCTAAGGCTAATAATACTAAGGTTTATGTTGCAGCTACTCTGCTTAAGTACGATCCTGAGACACTCTATGGCAGCAATGAGCCAATAGAATTTAGATCACCAAAAGAGGTATGGAGCAAGCCACCAAAGGGTTTAAAAATTATAAACCCTGCGTTTGAGGTTGTGAGCAAACAGTTTATTGACGGAATAATCACTGAATACGGTGTGATAGCTCCAGAGAATGTGATGGAGTTTGCCTCACTGAAATACCCATGGTTATACTACCAAAAGGAGGGATAGTATGCGAATAATTGGAACGCCTATAAAGGAAATAAAAGCAGAACGTAGGGATCTTAAGCCTGATGAGAAACTTAGAGGAGCAAACATCAAACTAGAGGTAAAGGACGTTAAAAAGGTTGATCTTGAGATTGGTGATGAAGTAGGAGCATCTGTTGTATATGAGTTCACTGTTGAGTATCCTACAGAGAAGAAGAAAAAGTTTGCCACGATAGTTGTGTCTGGTGAAGTTGTGTTTGTTGACGCTAAAGACAATGTTGAAGCAGCAGTTAAGACATGGAAAAAGAACAAAAAGATAGAGAAGTATCCTGGGCTAGTTGATTTAGGATTTGAGAAGGGAGTTACAGAAGCACTTTTCATAAGTCAGAGATTAGGTCTTCCTCCACCAGTATCAATTATAAGCTTGGTGAAGGCAGGCTCTAGGCAGCAAGGTCAGAATTACATAGGGTAATCTTTATATCTTTTCTTATTGATGTTTATTACATGCGAATAAAGCCTTTAGCGTTTGATAGCTTAGGCACAAGGTCAATGTCAACTTATGTGCATACAAAGGATGTAAGTATTCTAATAGACCCTGGTGTTGAGCTTGCTCCTAAGAGATTTGGTTTACCACCACACCCTTTAGAGTACAAGCAGAAAATAAAGCACTGGTCAGAGATAGAGAAGCATGCTTCTATGTCTGATGTACTTATCATTACACATTACCACTATGATCACTACAACCCTGATAAACCAGGTATATTTAAGGACAAGATTGCATTGATAAAGAACCCGGAAGATCATATCAACTCATCTCAGAAAAGGAGAGCTAGGGCTTTTCTTCCAGACCTCAAGAAGTATGCAAAAGAGGTAAACTACGCTGATGGGAAAACGTTCAAATACGGAGACACAATCATTGAATTTTCTAATCCAGTACCTCATGGTTCTGATACTAAGATGGGATGGGTTGTTGAAGTTGCTATTTCTAATGGGGATAAAACTTTTGTTCACACTTCTGATGTAGAAGGTCCAACAAGGGATGATCAATTATCATTTATCCTGTCTCATAATCCTGAGGTTGTTATAATAGATGGACCTGCTACTTATCTCATGGGTTATGCTGTTAGTAAATCTGATTTAGAGAAGGCCAAGAAGAGAATAAAGGCTATACTTGATTTAGACTCTGTTAAAACTGTTGTAGTTGATCACCATTTTCTTCGTGAGAAAGAATGGCATGACAGGATAATTGATCTGTTTTCCTACGCAAAAAAATTGAATAAAAAGGTTATGCCAGCTGCTACGTTTGTTGGAGAGAAAGTTAATATTCTTGAAGCTAGAAGGAAAGAATTATATGGAGGTGAAGGCAAGTGAGAGTTTTGTTCTTAGCAGTTATGCTGTTTTTGATTACAGTAAGTTTTGCAGAGGAGCCACTTGTTGTATCTACTGCCTTGCAAAGTGACGCAGACTTACAAAGTGATGTAGACGCTGATTTAGCAGTGAATGAGTTGCTACCTAATGAGACTGTTAGTATTAAACCTACCAGTCCATTGTGGTCATTAAAGGTTAGATTTGAGAGAGTTAGGATGCTAATGTCTCTCAACAAGAGGAAGAAAGTAGAGTTAGCAGTTCGTTATGCAGACAAACGACTGGCAGAAGCAAGGTTAGCTATTAAGAAAGGGGATGTTGATGCAGCTAGGAAAGCTCTGCAAGAACATAATAGAATTATGAAAAGAGTTTACAAGTACGTTAACAGTACAAACTTGAGTGTAGAAGATGAGAGTAGGATTATGAACATATTATCATTACATTCAGCGAGAGCAGCAGCTTTGGGATACTTTATCTCATCCAGAGTAAATGATACACGCATATCTAGCCAGTTGGATGACGTTGTTTTGAATGCGAGCGTTGTTAATCAATTGCAAGAGAGAAAGTTAGAGAGATTAACTAGTAGAAGTGGTAGGTTAGCTACTCCAGTGGCTATGATAGTTCGTGCAAACTTGACACGGAAACTTGCAGCTTTACACATCAAGCAAGCAGAACATGCTATAAAAGTGACTTATGCCATATTTGGGAATAGAACTAATGTTAGTGATTTGCAGTGGCAATTATTGCATGGAGCAGAAGATTTGTTAGCTAAGGCAGAGGTACTTTATGAGAACAAGAGCTATAGGGCTTCGTTGAAGTATGCAGATTGGTCTATGAGATTGGCTAGGCAAGCTAGGATCAATAGACCTTTGGCAGAGTCTCTTCTTAGTAATGCAAATCTTACAATAAATGAGAGTGGAGCAACTATCTCTAGTGAGAACTGGACTGTAACAGTGTCTCCTGATAAGGTGTTAAGAGTGAGGAACATAATACGTAGTAGGCTCAATAGATCAAGGGTATGTGCGCAAGTTATAACCTATGCTGAGAATCCAGAGACAGGAGAGTGTGAGTCATTTCCAACACCATGTGATGTGCCAATTGGTTGGAAGAGGTGCTCTCCAAGTACAACTAAGTTGACTAGTGAGTCAACTGGTAATTACAATAATGCAACAGAGTTGGTTAACAAGTCAGCTAGTAACTACACTAATACAACAGGGTCGGTTAATAAGTCTGGAGGTACAGCAGAGAATCCGAACACGTCGAATGTAACTAGTTGGGAAGTCAAGGGATAAAATTTTTAAAACTGAACTCTTTTTCTTTTTTATGAAACCGTTGCTTGTTAAGAAACTTGCTGGTGAGAATATCCCTAGAGTTCCTGCAGACATAAGCATACCATTTCATAATATACAACAAGCAGAAGGTCTTGTTAAGTTTCTTAAAGGGGATAAGCCTCTTGAAGCAAGGATAACTCATAAGGTTAGTACATCTGGAGGTATTTTTTACATCGCTAACCTAGAAGGTTTTAGCTATCTATTGCTGAATCGCGGAGACACTTACATAGCTATTGGCAAGGATCCTGTTGTTAAAAGGGATTTTCCTTATTGGTATATCCAAGCTAAGGCTATTTTTTAGGTGGTAACAAATGATTAACAAATTGTACTCAGAGTGGGGGCTAAGCGAGCAGCTAATTCGAGACTTGTACTTCATTGTCAAGAGGGATGGTGAAGTAGTTACTATTGATAGAGAGTTCGGACCATTGCCAGAAGGTTCGCCTATACTTCTAATAGATCTGGTTTACAGAGGAGATATTGTGGCAAGATTACCTGTTTACGGTGAGAAAAAGATAAAGGTTAATGATGTAATAGGGGCGAGTATTAATCCTGAGGATCCGAGAATTGTGAAAACTATCCAAGCAAACTTAACCACGCTTCTTGGCGGACTTGGGGGTAAATTGTTTGGTAGTAATGTTAGTTTTGATCTTGAAGACCCAAGAAACATTGAACCAAAAGGTTTATAAATTACTACTTCTTAGTAGTAAATAGGTGATAGAAAATGAATGCAGACTACATAACCTTAAAAAAT
>CAZCWL010000010.1:8181-14165 GCA_964502435.1 Candidatus Woesearchaeota archaeon
TTACAGTTTGTGGTACGGAAGGAATGTAAAATGGATTGTTGATAAATCTAGTGAGACACCAAAGTACAATGTTGTTGTAAATGGAGAGCCTTTAGCTGACTTGCTTAGACAGATACCTAAGAGTGGGTTAGAGTCTAAGTTGTAATCGTAAGTTTAATATACTTTTTATATGTTCTTTTTTTATGAGATGGGTTTTGGTTTTGTTTGTTGTGATTTTAATGAGTGTTAGTTATGCGTCTACGTGGTATGGTCATGTGTTCTTTAATGGTAAACTAATGAAGAACTGGACGTTTTACGCTGACATTAAAACTAGCAGTGGTTACTACCAAGTTGATTTAATAACTAATAATAAGGGTATGTATAACCTAACTACTAACTGTAGTGATGGGGACAGAGTTCATTTTTACTGGGATGGAATAGTAGCAGAAAATCCTACTGAGATATGCAAGCAAGGTAAGGTAGTACAGTTAGACATCGCTTTTAACACATGTGGTGATTTAAAGTGCAACTATGGTGAGACGTACAAGACTTGTCCATCTGATTGTGAGAAGACTTCTGGATTCAATTGGTATTACATTATTGGAGTACTTGTTGTGATCTTTATTATAATGCTTATATTTCTTCGTGGTGGAGAAAAGTTGGTATAGAAAGGTTTATATATTACTACTGATTAGTAGTTATTAGGTGGTTGGGATGGCACAGGCCTATTTTGTTGGTAAAGGATTGGAAGGAAACAAGGCACAGCCACACATCTTATTTGGTGTTCCAGACTTCATGTTGGGGGGTTATTCTCTTGCTGGCTGGGTTAAAGTGGATAACTGTAAGATTCCTGTTTACGTGGATAGGAGTATGTCTGCTGATGAGGTAAAGTCTATAATGGATGTGTATGATAGCAAGGGTTTGCATTCTCGTCTGTCAGATAGGACACCGTTAACAGTTCATGGCGCTGCGAAGATGCTAGCGCAGGCTTATCTGCTGCACAGGAAACGCTATGTATTTGATGTTGTTATGGGGATGTTCCCTGCTGATACGTTAACAACAAAGATTTAAAGCTGAAATTTCTTTTTTTATTCATGAATTATATTGTGCTGAAAGGAGAAAGTCGTCCATTTATCTTACCTGTTGAAGATAGAGATTTAGAGGCTAAGTTAGAGTTCTATAGTTCTCTTCGTGAGCCAGAAAGTGACGGAGATCATGGAATTATACTTGCTGGGTTGTTTTATGATATGCGTGAGACTGATCAGTTTCCTCCTCCTAATGCTTATAGGATATACATGCAATATAATATAGAGTATGATGATTTGATTCATTTGGTTAACTATCTTAAATCTAGACCACCTAACGATGTGGTAGATACGTTTGCTCGTGCAGTTTTGTTCAAGATGTTTGAACTTAATTCGAAGAAGAAGGCTCAGGGCCTACCAATAATTAATGAGGTTGGTAGGTTTGTTGATTTACTTAGAAGACCAATTGGGGTAGCGCTTCATAAGGATTCTACGTTTGACACGTTTTTGGTGTGTGAGTGAAAAATTTTTAAAACTGAAAGTTGCAGTATATTTATGACAAAAGACATTAAAGCATATGGTCTTTCTGTTTCACAGTCAGGACTAAATGTAATGAGGATGAATAAAGAGAAGATTCGTAGGAGTTATGATCTAGTTCCAGCATTGTTTATGCCTGTTTATAAGGTTGGTAGTGACCTCAAAGCAAGTGGTGATCCAAGTTACTACGCTCTTATCTTTCTTGATGAGAGTATGTCCTACAAGGACATACTAAAAAAGAAAACTTATGTAATATCACCAGGGGAGAATCCTTTCTCTAACGATGAAAGGAACGTTGTTGAAACAGGCTTGTCTGCGTGGGCTTTCCATGCTTACCAAGATAAAGACTCCACTGTTGCTGACATTATTAATAAAGATAGTATATTTTGTTCAAAGGTTAAGGTTCTTAACGATTACATGGCATTCTTTACCGGGCCTGAGCCTCGATCTTTGGCAGATATTCTAAACGAAGTGCCAAGTAAGTTGCGCCCTGAGCTTGTGGCTTTGATTTAAACTCTCACTTTTTTCTGGAAAAGCACTTGTTTGCCTGTTATCCATGCTTTTATCCCTCTTTAATCTCTCGATTTTTCTCTCACTATAATTCTCACTTACTTGTTCACGGTCAACTCACTTATTATCTGTTGTAAAATATCTTTCTTGTTAGATGTTTTGTAACATATTTTATGTATAATATATACTTCTGTTCAACTGTGCTGAGTTTTATATATTTAATAATGTATGTGTTCTTTAACTTGCAATTTGTTATATATCTTGTAAAGTATGTTTTGTCTTTGTGTGACTGCGATCTGAACTCTCACTTGATGTGATAAACACTTCAACTCCTTGCGCAACGTGTTGAAGCAAAAGTTTTATATGTGATGAGTATGTTTAATTTGGTGTTGAATGTGTTGAATAAATTTTTGAATGTGTTGAAGTGGTTAACATGCCAAAAACATCTAAGCAGAAGCCAAAAAGGAAAAAATCAGTAAAGAAAACTAAGGCTAAGAAGACTTCTAAGAGCAGGTCAACTAAAACGAAAAAGACTAAGTCAAGAACGACTAGATCCAACAGAACAAGGTCAGGGAGGACAGCCACTTTGCAAAAAACAAGACAGAAAAGGCTTGTTGAGCAGCTAACTAAAGAGGTTGATTTGTTAAGGGAGTGGCAAGCCCAACTTGAGATGATAAGAAAACATCCACTTACACAGGCTAAAATGATAAATGAGCAGCTTCTAAGTGAGTTAAACGAGATTTTAAGGCATATTAATTCCAAATTAGATCATCTTGAGAAGTTAGACATGATTATAGACATGTTAAAAGAGCGAGGAGTAAGTGAGGATGTGGAAAAAGCCATAGTTGCTGTTAAGAATTTAACAATAAAAGATAGGCAGGTTATAGAGCTGTTGAGTAAACAAGGACCTTTAACAGCTCAAGAGGTTGCTGAGCATCTGAAGCTAACAAGAGGAACAGCATCCTTACGACTTAATAAACTTTATACCGCAGGTTTATTGGATAAGATTGTGCAAGGAAAAACCATAAAGTTTGTGTTAAAAACTTTTAATCAATAATTAAATATTTTTAAGCAAATCATGTTGCTTGACAGGCCGGGTCAGGGTGTACCTGTCAGGCTACACACACCAACCCTCACCCCTACCCACAAATTTGTTGGGAACCACCCCAGGTTCCCACCCAAAAAATGACTGAAAAATAGGCAGTTTTCACAGGGACAACCCCTGTGTTAAGGGCTTCAACCAACCCCTCAGACAATAGAAACTCACCTGCCTCTTGAATCATTCAAGAGGCAGGCTATATTTTATTACGTTGTATTGGATTGTATATGTTTTCTCGTCTTTCACTGTATAATCAATATTTCACGGCGCAAATCCTCGAATAGTAGCTACGTAGTGAACTACCCTCCCCCTTGATTTTTAGGCATTTTTAGAATCGTTTTACAATGTTGTGAAATTAATCATATTCAATAGTTCCATTCCAATTTTTTATAGTGATCTTGAACTTTGACATATCCTTCGTTTCAATTAGAGCATAGGGTAGAACTTTCTTTCTGTTAACATAAGCTACTCTTGACCCTGGGTTAACTACAATAGTTTTCTTTATGAATCCAATACCACTTGCTTCATGTATGTGTCCACATATGACTAGCTTTGGTTTGTACTTTTTTACTAGCTTGCGTAGTTGTTTATTTCCAACATTTTTTTGCTTTGCATTTCTCTTGGAGGTTGCTGGACTTATGTAGCGTATGTTTCCTTTTTTTATTACTCTGTATAAGGCTAGATCTGGGGGCGTGCCCACATACCTTGATCTAAATAGCTCTTTTGTTAAAGGTGGTGTGTGGCTGAGTATAATCGTTGGATTGTTCAAATTAACTGTTTTAAAATCCTGGGTATATGTCATCCCAAATGGGCAATTCGCAGGCCTCGCATTACTACCGTTTATTATCCCTATGTCTTTATACATGCCATAATCTCTCTCAACTGTTATTATGTTCTTTAATCTGGATCTTTTCTTGTCTAATTTAAATATTACTGACCTTACATCTTCGTTCCCCTGGACTAAGAATATTTTGTACTTTCTATACAGCTCTCTAAAGTATCTTTTTTCAGGGAATAGAATACGTTTAGAATACATTCTGTATTCTTCCCACGGTGATTCATAGTAATCACCTGTGAATATAATCCAGTCACCTTTTGATAAGTACTTGTTAGACAACGTTTTAACCTCTCTGTATTTAACCATACCGTGAGGATCTCCTATCACGAGCATCTTCATGTTGCTAGGTGAAGTGATCCTTATTTATATGCTTTGTGAGTAATGAATGATTACTACCTTGTACTCCTCGTCAAGAAGTTCTTCTGCTTTTTCTATGTAGTCTTTGGGGTAGTTATACAGTGAGAATAATCTTAGTAGAGCTTTGTCTGCTCCAAAATGCTCAGATACCTTATCTGCTACCCTTAACCTTGTTTCAAGGTCTTTGTTCTTGCTTGAGATGTATATCCCTAAATGCGCGATTGGTATGTCCATCTCTTATCCTTTAGTTGGGTGTTTATAACTGTTTTGTAGAAACGTTTAAAACGCAAGAATACTTACTAGTTGTTATGATCAGTGTAATTATTCCTGTGTTTAGATACTCTGCTTTTCTTAATGATCTTATTAGGGAGCTTCTCAAGGAGAAAATTAAGAAGGAAATCATTGTCATAATCGATGAGCCAACAGAAGAATCGCTTAAAATCGTTTCTAAGTTTAAGAGGAAAGTTAAATTCATTTTGAACAGAAAGAGGAAAGGAAAAGTCAACGCTATTAATGAAGTATTTCCGTATGCTAAAGGGAATATTTTGGTATTCTTAGACGCAGACATTACAATTGGCAGTAAGAATTTCTTAAAGAATGTTTCAAGAGAGATTAAAGACGTGGACATCTTGGAGATCAAATCAAAGGTTGTTGGAAATTCTTTTTTTGCAATGATGGAGTATTATGATAATCTTGCTATCACTGCAGTGTCTTGGCTTCTATCAAAAAGATATGGTTGTAGTTTTAACTTGTGTGGAGCATCCTTTGCTATTAAAACTAAGTGCCTGAAGCAACTCGGCGGGTTTAGGAGAGTAGTTTCTGAGGACGTGGATTTGGCCACTAGAGCATTTGCTAGAGGTTTTAAGTCCAAAGTTTCAGACAGAGCCTGGGTTTATAAGCATGTAGATTTGAATTTGAAGTCATGGTTTGCACAGCGAAAAAGATGGCTTTACGGTGGATCATTATGGCTTAAGGATAGCTTTTTAAGAGGGAGAGCAAAGTTACCAGGTATTGTTACTCCAACGTTATCTGCTTTGATAAACTTTCCAGGAACATTTCTTTTTATTTTTGCATTACTAGGTGCTATTTTTCATCACGTCTTAGCTTTTGTGATAGCTAGTATGTTTATCATGTACTTAATTGTTAAGCCAATAGCTGTTAAACTAGGATACAACACAAATATAGTGACGTATGCTATTTTTTACTTTGTTTACTCTCCAATAGTGTTTGCTATGCTTGTCTTTTACTTGGTTAAGGTCTTCCTATTTAGCGGAACGGTAAAACTTACCGATTGGAAAGTATAAATATCTTCATGTCCTATTAATTTCATGGACAACAGGCTAATTTATCGTGTGTTGCTTTCACTTGCTTTGGTATCCTTACTGATAGTTTTTGTTACAGTACTGTCTTATATGTACAAGCTGGCTGAAGTTAGAACTGCTCAGGATTTAGCTCTACTGTATTCAAATCAGATTTATGTCGTTATAACCCTTGCACTTGGAATTGTGGTTGCTGGTGTTTCTATAATGTACTCTTTTATGTTCAGGATCAACACAATTGACGTTGATAAGTTAAAGTCTGATATCAATCTCAAGGTTGAGATTCCAAAGAAGAAAATTCCAAAGAAGAAAAAGAAGAA
>CAZCWL010000011.1:0-13894 GCA_964502435.1 Candidatus Woesearchaeota archaeon
TCTGTTAGAGTGTCAATGGTTGTGTTTGAGTAGATTTGGAATGAGTAGGTTTGAGATACATTTTCTTTACCATAAGAGTTATTAGCCCAGACAAGGTACGAATAAGTTCCATTTTGCCACGTTGAGCTGAAATTAACTTGCCAGATGTCATCGGATATGTTTGTCATGAATAATTTTAACACAGTTCCATTTGGTAACGTAATATTTGTGTAAGCCACGTCAACAGACCCAAAGTTACTGGTTATGTTTGCATTTATGGTAACATTCAAGCCATAACCTTGAAGTGTTGGACTGGCACTAACTTCGTTTATAGAAACAAAAATCTCTTCTTCTGATCCAATGTAGTAGACAGGCTCTGGGTCAACATACTGTCTAGAAGCTTTAAAAGACCACAAATTTATTTCATCATCGTCTGAATCATCCTCATAGTAAGCATACACTGTAGCATTACACACTAGTTTGGAGCCAGATGGTATATTCGCTCCATTATCTGACCCAAAATAGATTTGATTTGGAATAGGATATTGATTCGTACCTGAAACTTGCGTGTAAAGTATACTACCAGCGCTGTTATAAACAGTACAGTTTGTCCCGGGCTCGGTAGTAGCAATAGTCACATACGATGCTGTTTGAGGGAAGTAATACTCATTACTTAGCTCCTTATACGGTAAAAACGTTGTACGTTCGACTCCATCAGCGTCCGCCTGTTGAGCACAACCTATACTATCATTAGCATGAAGATGAACAGCAATAGAATTTCCATCAGAACCAAAACCAGACATAGCGATACCTTGTCCAGCATTGTAAACAGTTGATGACACTGTACCATTCCCAAAGTAGAATGTTACATTTGTCCCATCGTGGAGTATACCACAGTGCAAATATCGCGAAGGCACGCCCCACCAGTCAGTATCAGCAGGATAAAGTAGCTGATCATCTGACCCTCCAGCACCGTGATAAACCAATACAGAGACGTTGGAAAGAATCCTAACAGTAACACCGTTTGCTACGTCACCAAAAGATCCAATACCTCCCTTTGGTACAGTAATATTAGTAAAACAGGATGTGAAGCCTGAACCATAACAGAGTTGTACGTTAGCTGTTCCGAATGGGGAGAAGACCGTAAAGTTATCAGTCCTCCTGGAGAAGTAGTAAACAAACTCTGTGCCTGCAAAGCTTACTGGAGCCAAAGCATCACCTGTGCCTTCAGAAACGATCATAACAGGCTTTGTTATGTTTATAGGATCCCCTGCATTAACACTAGCGTCAGGCAGTACAGCAACCACTTGCTCATTCAAATTGTAAGATGAGGTTCCTGCCCTAACAGAGGTATTATCCCTAAATGCTATAACATCTGCAGCATCATACATATCATCCCCAACAGGGTAGTAAACTGGTTTTGGTTCTGAATAATTGATAATAGCCCATTTATTACTTATATCTGGCGCGTTCGGGTTATTGTAGTACATAATAAGTGTGCTGTTCTTATTGTCATATATCTCTGGAACTTTAACCCAAACGATGCTTGTTCCAGAGCTATTCCATGACTCTATCCAGTGGGGAACATCTATTTCAGAATCGTTCGTCTCGTTGTACCACCTAAACCGTATATCAGAACCATTACTCTTAAACTTAGAGTAATTGATATTAGATGAGTTAAGATAAAGTATGAGGGGATAATCTGTAAGGTTATAAGAAGAGGAGATGTTTATAATCTTTCTATTCTCCCATGTGGAGTTCCACCACACACCACCAGCAGGGTCAAAAACCAAAAACTTAATAGAACTAACCGGTGCTTCAAAGACAACATACTCCTCTGTATATGGCTCATGACTAATCTTGTATATGTAAACGTCATCATCTGACGCAGGAAGAACAGAAGGATCTAACATGTCAAGATTTGTATCTGCTCCAATAGATTCCAGATATGTTTTTATTGATGCTATACTGTAATCAGATGACTCCCACTTCTGCATAAAACCACTAACAGAACCTACAAACTCAACATCATCATAAACCGGTACTAATGAAGTGTAGTTAACTGTATTATTTCTAACAACAACCGTGAAGTTTCCGTACGGGTCTTCATCCTCAGGAGGGTAGTAATAGCCATTGTCAATTTCGCCAGGAACAACATCCTGCTCTAAAACATTTCTAGACAAAACTCTCTCTTCAAGGTGGTAAGCCTTAACCGTACCATTGGAAGTAAAGGCAATGTATGAATATCTCCCTGGCTTATTATTGAATATCTTAAACTCCAATCTTAAACTAGAAGGTGTTTGGTTAACGCCTATAAAACTTATGTTCGTTTTATATGATGACAGTCTCAGTGACTTAGACAGGATAGTTGTGGTATTTAATAAATTTATACTCTCATTCACATCTTGCTGAGACTGAACATAGAATGTTTTTGTTGCAAATAAGTCACCAACGTTAACTACCACAGTGTAAGTCCCAGTGTAAAATGGAGTAAAGGATTCATATATATTACCAAGAGGTGTGCTTGATCCAGAAGAATGATATACTAACTCGGAGCCAAAGTACACATACACGTTATAAGCTGTATTTGGTAATGTGTTAACTGTTATGAGTACGGGGTTTCCAACGCCATCTTGCTGAATAAAGACATCAACATTTCCTGGCAACGAGAGAGATACAACTAAGAATAATACTAGTGCTAGCAACAAAATCCTTTCCTGCCCCATGCAACACCCCAAATTAACAACAAAACATCACTATATAAGTCTTACTATGATAATATATTAATATAATGACAAACTTTATATTATGAAGATTGTTCTTAAAATTAAGGTGGGGGGCTTGTTGAAAATACTCGGAATACTTTCTGGAAAAGGGGGAGTAGGGAAGACAACACTAGCCATCAACCTATCTTACGCACTCCATGAATTCGGAGTCTCAAACATACTGCTGGACGGAAACATATCAAACGCTAACGTGTCTGTTGTCTTAGGTTTCTCGTACATACCTATAACCTTACAAGACGTGATAAAAGGCAAAGCTGACATAAAAGATGCGATAAGAGTACATCCAAGTGGGATCAAGGTCATTCCTGCTGCATTATCTATGAGTAAAGCTAGCACAAAGATGAAAAGGATAAGAAGCAAGTTGGAAAAACTCAACCAACTTACAATAGTTGATTTTCCGCCAGGGTTTACAGACAATGTAATTGCACTAATGAAGGCGAGTGACGAGCTCCTAATAATCACTACACCTGAAAAGAGCGCAGTTACAGACGCTATGAAAAGCGTGAAAGTAGCAAAATCTCTAGAGAAGAAAGTGCTAGGTGTAGTTGTTAACAGATTCAAAAATGATAGATTTGAATTAAAACCAGATAACATCGAGTCACTGTGTGAATCCCCAGTTGTGCAGGTTATTCCAGAGGATGACAGAGTAAGAAAAGCTTCATTTTCAAACAGGCCGGTAACAGAGATGTACCCCTACTCCCCAGCATCAATAGCTATAAAACAACTGGCTGCAAAGCTTATTGGTAAAAAATATATACCACCAAGGTTCGTAGGCATTAGGAGGATATTGGGATTGAAATGAAGAGGGAAATAGGTGTATTGGTTATTGCACTTTTTGTTATTAGTGTATCTCTAGCTGCCAGTGTAGAAGTGTATGTTACTCCATCTACACTTTGGAGAGGAGAAACAGCAACAATAAATGTAGCAGGATGTCCAGCAGACAGCACTGTAACCATAACAATGTCTGGAGCAAATCTATACTCACCAGTGGAGATAGCAAGAGGTGCTCCTGACAGTAATGAAACATACTCGATTAGTTACACCTTCAACAATCAACCAGGCTACTACGATATAAATGTAATCTGCGAGATTAATGACACAACAGATATTACTAACACTACACGAATTAACATAAGGGATTTAGAATTAACAATTCTTGATACGTCAATAACAGCAAGTCAGGGATCAAGTCAGGACATACGAGTGAAAGCTGTCAAAAAGGATGGGCGGTATCCAGAAGGGGTTATAGTTAACCCTACATTCTCCGTGTGGATAGGAGACAAGTCATTATCAGTGCAGGACTCAAAGGTAGTAGATGGAGCAAACGTTATAACAGTGAAGATACCAAAAGACATAGCTCTTGGAACATACGATCTAAAGGTAAGGGCAGAGTACAATGGAAGTGTTGTAGAAAAAACGGCTTCAGATATCGTAACAGTAACACCTGCATTAGACATCGTATGTGTTTCTACTACTGGATCATGCGTACAAGGGCAACAACTCAAAGTTGAGTGTGAGTATAACAACGCCTGTGAAATTCCATTGTACATAAAATTAAACTACAATACAGGCAATCCGATAACCTCTCTGCTCAATAAGTTTAGAATTAATATACCACAAGTAACAGTCACTCCGCAGATCAATCCTGTTGTGTGTATTGAGGATCAAAAAATGTGTTTGATAAATGTAAGTGTGCCTTCAGGAATAGATCCAGGAGAGCATGCTATAACAATAAGCGTAAGTGACGGTACCTACTCAGACTCAATAGCAGGATACTTAGATATAATAATACCATTCAAGGGTCAATTACTTGACGCAAGCGGCGATGTTGTTGGGGCAACTATAGAGTTCTCAGGACCGATAGTTAAAAGTGACACAACAGACAGCTATGGCAGATACTACATCGGGTTAGTACCAGGAACATATAACTTAAAGTTATCCATGCCAGGGATAACGGGGATACTAAGCAATGTTACAATTGACAAAGATTTGCCAGCAGCAGGCGACAGGGGATTAATATGGTACGATGAATTCACGTCGCCCCCCGCTGATCTATCTGGAATAAAGCCAGCAAAGATCGTTGTACTCCAAACTGGGTTTGAATTCGACGATGGGTCATTTGAAATGAATTATGATGACAAAGTTGTGTTCAATGAGAGTAATCTTGACGTTTATGTTTGTTATGATTGGAATTACGGTAGAAGAACATGCACAGGAGGATGGACAAAGATATCATCAGCTGAGATATACCGCAATATCAATCGGGTTAAGTTCAACACAAAAGGAAAAACTGGTGCATTCATTATTGGTGAGAGGAAATTCCTCCACTTCTACGCGTTCGATATAGAAGACAAGGACTACGCAATGGGAGAGTCTATACAGGTTAAGGGAAAGGTACTTGATGATTCTGGTAGAGCTGTACAGGACGCTGTAGTATCTGTGAAGATAGAGGGAACAAACATTACGTCAGTAACAAAAACCTTATCAGATGGTACATTTTCAACGTACATAGAAGCACCAATGGAACCAAAAGCATATGTCGTAACAGCGAGGGTGACAAAGAGTCCGTTCATCCAAGGAGGAGAGGAAGACACAATACATGTAGTAGAAAAGAGAGACCTCTCAATAGTAGTTCCAACAGACACGACACAAATAATACTAGACAACCCATTTGAAGTTAGTGTAAATATATTTAATTCTGGGCAGACAAACATAACAGACTTAAACCTTAGACTCAGTGGAATATCAAGTAGTTGGTACTCAATAGTCCCACAACACATAGAACAATTAAATGCAAAGGATAGTGCAAGCATCAAAATCATATTCAACATCAGTTCAGAATCGTGTAAAGAGAAATGTCAGAAATATTATCTACTGACGCTAACAGCAACTGGAGATGCAAAAGGAGAAACTCTAGAAAAAACAGCAAGCTTCACAATAGAGTTAAACCCACCCACGGAAAAACCAAGAACAAGCATAACCGGAGCATTCATACAAAATATTAAGGGCATAAACATAGAAACAGTTATGGGGGTAGTAATCGGTGCTAGCATAGTTGTCCTTGTAGCACTTGGAATAAACAAACGACTGAATAAGACTAACTGGGATGAATACGACTGGAGTATAAATATTGGAGAGACCGGAACAGAATACGAAGAAACAAATGACATCTCTAACTTGTTCTAATCAGTTCGCAGTTGTTTCATCATCTTTCTATCAGCATAGAATTGTTTCATCACAATGGCTGAGCATCATAACCTCTGTTTTTTAAAGCTGCTGCGAACTCTGAAGCAAAGCCGTGCACAGTATAAATCTTTTTCGGAGACACCATATCAACAAATTTTAACAGATCATAAAAGTCAGCATGATCACTAACTAGGAACGGTTCTGCATTATAAGGATTATGCATAGCCCATCCAGACAGAAAAGCATGCTTCATATCATACTTTAGTTTTAGACCGAGACCAAGAGACCTCATGAGATGTGGGGGTAAGATGTACACGAAGTTCTCCGTGGGTGGGTTCTCCACGTCCAGCTCTGGAAAATTTGGAACATTTACTCCAAAGTCACAGTATATGGAATTGAACACCTTAACAGTTGGATGCAAATACACGTTCAATCCTTTCAGAGCATAAGACGCTAATTGTGACTTACCAAGAGAGTAAGCAAGAACAAGAACATTATTGTGTTTAAGACTATCTTCTACCCAGTCTCTAAAACGTTGTAATTCAGATTCCTGATCAGGAAACTCATACTCCGGATGCCCGAAAGTAGTCTCCATAATAAGAACGTCTGCCTTTGTAACAGTAGCAGGCGACATGAATAATCTCTTACTTAAAGAAAAATCTCCTGTGTAAAGTAGAGAATACCCATCGTTGATTTTTACCATCCTCGATCCTAAAATATGCCCAGAGTTGTAACAAGAAACATTATCTGGTGGATTAGAAAAAGAAACAGCAGAACCAAACTTATGTATCAGAAAAGCTTTTGTCTCATCTGAACAGAAGATGTTCCTTTTCTTGACAGAATGATCTGAGTGAGCATGAGATACAAAGTAGTAATCTGCCTTTCCATGAGAATCTAAGGCAATTACACTATTATGGTATCTAAGCTTGACACCCTTATCCACAAATAAATCCATAATAATTAATAACAACTAATCATTAATAACTTTATCCAAAAACCATAAAAACAATTAGTTGTTTGTAAAAACATGGCAAAGAAAAAGGATATACCAAACAAACACCTATACCTGTCCAGTATGATAATAATAATCAGTGCGTTGGTAGCAGCGATGATAGGGATGAGTGCCAGTGGTTCATGGGACATACTCATGACAATAGCAGTTATAGACTGGTTAATACTAACAACACTACTGTCAATATTTGCAACAGTGATATTAATCAGAGACAAAAAGTGAGACTATGTACTTTTTGGTAGGATTTGTACTCCTTAGTATTGCATCTTATATAGACGTGAGAACAAAGACAGTACCGTACTTTTTAAGCTACTTCATGATCAGTGCAGGAGTTATACTCCAGTCAATAAGAAGTATAGAGTATGGGATAAGCCATATAATACTGGTCGGGATTTACACCTTAATTGTTTTCGCATTTGGATACTTAAGGTTTAAAGCTGGACAGTGGGGTGGGGGAGACGCTGTGATTCTCCTTGGAACTATGTACTATCTCATAACTCCAAAGAATTACCTAGCTCCAATAGAGTTCATAATTTTATCATTCTTTTGTGGAGCGCTGTACGGTGTATTTTACATATTGTATAGAGGAATAAAAGCAAAGATAAATATTAAACGGGAAGTAACTATAGCTTTAGCAGGAGTAGCAATACTCCTTGTAGCTTCCCAAAAAGGGTTAACATCACTGCTAGTTGGATTGCTGGTGTCTATCTTATGCACTATACCTCTAATAAAGAAAGTAGAAGAAAAGGCGATGGTAGTAAAAATACCTGCAAGCAAGGTAGTTGAAGGTGACTGGATAGCAGAACCTGTCAAGCTCAGAAATATCGTAATAGAGCCAAAGAAAACAGGACTAACAGAGAAGGAAGCAGAGATTATAAGAAAACTATACAGACAAGGAAAGGTAAAAAAAGTTACAGTAAAAGATGGCGTGCCCTTTATTCCAAGCTTTCTGATAGCCTACCTAATTATGGCAGTGCTAAATCTTGTGTAGGTCCCTCTTTTGAAGGCTGTTGGGCTTCGCTAGGAGGTTTTGACGTATCTGCTCCAGTTGTTTGCTTAGGCACTTCCCTCTGACCTTGATTAGAACTTCCACTGAACTTCTTTGTTAATGTGTTGATTATGTAATTTTGTAGTTTTCTCAACTCCTCTTGACTCATCTTCAATGGCTCCCAGCCTATCGCGACTTTATCATCCTTATACCTAGGTACAACATGAACAACTACGTGTGGCATTCGCTGTCCAGCATCTACCCCGAGACTGTAGATAATATTGAAACTAGAAACTTTAATAACCTCAGGTATAAGGCGGATCATAATACGGGCTAAATTAAACAGCTGACAATACTCGTCCTTAGGCATTTCGAGTATTGTTTGATAATGTGCTTTTGGAAATATGATTATATGGCCATACGTTGCAGGATTAACATCTAGGGCCACTATAAACTTCCCATCATCGTACAACTTAAAAGTTGGGACCTCACCCTTAGCTATCTCACAAAATAAACACTCCATAAAAAACTATAAAGACTAATCTATATAACACTTACTATGGAATTTAAAGAGAGGGCACTTATCTACGGTAGGAACTTAGTAATTTCAGATTTACACATAGGATATGAGAGAGAATTAAGAGTAAAGGGAGTTAACGTACCTGATCAGACAGAGCGAATGTTAAGAAGAATAAAGAAGATAAAAGGAAAAACAGAATACTTAATCATACTTGGCGATCTAAAACACGAGCTCTTCGAACCAAAATTCCAAGACAGACTAGACTACTTTATGAGTGCTGTCCACAAGCTTTTTAGGAAGGTTACAGTCGTTAGAGGGAACCATGATGCAAAACTGGGCTACCCTACAGTAAAAGAGTTGAAGATAAGAAAAACGTTGTTTATACACGGACACGCGCTACCAAAAACCCGAGATTACAACACGTTAGTTATGGGACACATACATCCTGTCTTCAGTGTGAAAGACAAGTATGGGGTAGTAAGTGAGCCGTGTTGGTTCATTGGGGAATGGAAAAATAAGAAAGTTATAGTTTTACCTAGTTTTAATGAATTGATATCTGGCTCAGACTACACAAACATAAAAGGGCCAATCAAGCTAAAAAAGGTTAAAAGGATACTACTAGACCTTACAGTAGTTTAGATAAAGCCTTCCTTACATCAGAAATAGACTTGTATCTTCTTAACACATCTGCGCACACACGATCCCCAACAGGATAAACCTTTTTATGTTTCTTCAGGAAGGCAAGAAAATGATGATCATCAATCCACACAGGAGGCCCAACATGAATTCTCCTCCTAGATGCACGAGCGTATTCCAATTCCACGTACACAAAAACCTTATCACCACTAGGCACAACACCATAGTCATAGACAGGAAGATCTATATTCCTGACCAGCGTGGACAATTTTTTCTTTAACTTAGAAACAAATACATCTTCATCGCCCCTCACCTTTACAACCCTTGAAACCAAATAAGTACCCCTGTATACAGATCTTCTCTTAACACTATCAACCATGTTACCAATTGTAAAAAACTTATAAGAAGGGTTTGCCAAAAATAACCTACAGGACAGAATGAACTTATATAGAACATCTGGATGAACAGCTGCGCCTAAATTTCTGTACTTGTGCACAGGATCTATAACTACAAGAGGGGTTTTAAACATTGTAAGTGCATCTTCAAGCGAGTGGTGCCCCTCAACATCAACAACGACAGGTGGTTTCCACTTAGCTACACTTTTTATCACATTCTCAAAAGACCCATAATTTATTACCAACAATTCTACTAAATATCCAGAAAGCCCCCCAACAGAGCTTTCCGCGCCATAAACTCCCTGCGCTTTGCAGAATTGTTTTAATAATCTTACATCATCAGGCTTACTCAGGTGATCTTTGACATACTTCTCATGATAGTAAGATAGGTCCATTGTATTCTCTGCTCTCTCAGGAGGGACTTTTAACACTGGAACAACCTCAATCTCTACACCCTTGTATCTTACTTTCACATAGTCCCTAGAGCCATGCTTGATCTCAGGATCAAACTTACGCATGAAAGGTATAAAACGTTTCATATCTTCCTCACTATCAAATCTTACGAAGATGTCAACATCAGATGTCTTGAGCTCTGTTCCTTTAGCTAGACTCCCTTTTGGAACAGCCTCCACACCTAAATTAGAAGATATTACCTCGCAGAGTTCGTTGACTATCTTAACAAGTCTAGCTCTGCGTTTTGGGCTCATTTTTACACGCTTTAAAACAGGTGTGTAATCCATGAGCATAATAGCATACAAAAAGTTATATGTTTAACTGTGAATAGAACTAGCATGAAGAACTTGTTAAGAAAAGAAGTGTATGAGAACTTCCTAAAGTATATTGGCGAGTTTTACCCGTATCAAAAAGAGGTTGCAGAGAACATAGCGAAAGGAGAAAATGTGCTAATAATAGCACCAACTGGTTATGGGAAAACTTTTGCTGCAATGCTTCCAATACTCTCATCAATAGACAGGAACAAGAAGGGTATAAAATGTATCTACATCACACCTCTAAGAGCTTTAAATAGAGATATATTCAAGCAGCTAGCAAGCTTTGCTGACAAAGTAAACATAGAGATTGACATACGTCATGGTGACACAACAGCATATCAAAAGAAGCAACAGTCGGATATGCCACCAGACATACTCGTAACAACACCAGAGACACTACAAGGGGTACTGACTGGCTATAAACTAAGAGAACATCTAAAACATCTAAAGTATGTGGTTGTTGATGAAATCCATGAGTTATTTGAGGATAAGAGAGGTGCTCAACTAGCCGTTGCGTTGGAAAGACTAGAAGAGATCTCACACTTCCAAAGAGTGGGTTTGTCTGCCACAATAGGAGACCCAAGAACTATATCAAAGTACTTGGTTGGTGTTGGGAGAAAATGTAAGATTGTAAACGTGAGAGACAAAAAAGTATACAATATTGAAATAGAGCCACCTGGAAAATTAAATCACGAGCTAATGAACCCAAAGGTGGCTTACACCATAGAACGAATAGTTGAACTAGTAAACAACCATAACAAAACTCTAATCTTTGTCAACACACGTGAGGCTGCTGAAATGCTAGGATCTGTGTTAAAGGGTCGAATAAGCGTTGAGGTGCACCATTCTTCTCTGTCGAAGGATAGTAGAACTTCAGCAGAAGAGAAGTTTAAGGAAGGTAAACTAAAAGCACTGATAGCCACATCCTCACTCGAGTTAGGGATAGATATTGGTGATGTAGACCTAGTTATCCAGTACATGAGCCCAAGACAGGTAACAAAACTTATACAAAGAGTAGGTAGAGCAGGGCACAAAATAGACAGATCATCAAAAGGAGTCATACTAACAATAAACAATGATGATTACATCGAATCAATGGCCATACTTAGAAAGATAGAGCAAAACTGGATAGAGAAGCCAACGCCTCCGATCAAACCATTAGACGTACTAGCTCACCAGATAGTAGGAATAACAATACAGTTAGGTGGTGCATCAAAAGAGAGGATAATATCAATCATAAAAAGAGCATATCCTTATAAATCACTAACGAGACAGGAGTTTGAAGATGTGATAAAACTTATGAAGAAGCTAAACCTGATATACGAAAAAGATGTTATAATAAGAAAAAGGCAAGGGATAAGGTACTACTTCAACAACGTTTCAATGATACCAGATGAGAAGCAGTACTATGTAATCGATAGGGAGCTAAATAAAAGGGTAGGAATCCTGCATGAAGGTTTTGTAGCTCAGCACATAGACATTGGGGTGGCTTTTATCATGAAAGGGGAAGTTTGGAGAGTAGCAGAGATAGAAGGAAATCAGATATACGTTGTCAGAAGCCACGAGGAAGCGGCAGTACCATCATGGGAAGGAGAACTAATACCTGTAGCAAGGGAAGTAGCAGAATCAGCAGCAGAGATAAGAAAAACTATCACCAAACACCCAGCAGACAAGGATAATATAGTTATAGAGCACTACAAGAACTATGTTGTGATACATTCCACATACGGAACAAAGATAAACACAACACTCTCTAAAATAATCGGTGCAATGCTGACAACAGAGATTGGGAAAACAATTGGCATAAGATCAGACGCTTACAGGATAGTCTTTGAACTACCTCACAGGTGGAAAATATCAGAACAGTTGTTTAAATCGTTGAATGATAATTGGATAGAATTTGTTCTGAAAACCTCTATCAAAAACTCATCACTCTACTTATACAGATTTAAAAACGTGGCAAAAAGGTTTGGGATCATAGAAAGGGATCAAACAGTATCACAACTTAGAAGACTCATAAAAATATTTGAGGGGACGCCAGTGGAGACAGAAACGTTCTCAGAGATAGAAAGAGAAAAGATGGATGTAGAGGGAGTGAAGGAGGTAGTAAACAAAATAAAATCTGGGGAGATAAAGGTGTTAGTGAGAAACACGATATCAAAAGTGGGTTTAGATGGACTAGAATGGAACTTCCCATCGTTCATAAGACCAGATAGAGAGAGGGGAGAAATATACTCATTGGTTGATAAGCGACTAAACAACCGAAGAGTATTCTTAGTGTGCACACGATGTTGGACTCCACTGGGAGAAAGGAGAGTAGGTAATATAGATGAATTGAAGTGCCCAAAGTGTGGCGCAAAGACAATAGGTATAATTCCCAAGAGAAATAAAGAAAAAATTATGAAAATTGTGAAGAAAGTTAAGAAAACAGAGGAAGAGAGGAGGATGATAAAGGAGGTGGAACTTTCTGGAGAGCTATATCTAAACTATGGGTGGCTTGCTGCGTACGTTCTTGCCGCTTACGGAGTGGGTCCAAGAACAGCCGTAAGGATACTTAAAAAAAGATATGATTCAAAAGATAAGATAATAGAAGAGATTCTAAAGGAAGAAAGAAAGTATATAAAAAATAAGCAGTTCTGGAAGGAGTAGACGGAAAGTATTAAAAAGCACGGAATCTTTGAATAAACAGGTGATTACGATGGCAAAATACGTTACGAAGAAGGCTATAAAAACATACGTTGCAAAGATGGGTTTGAGATGTCCTGACAGAACAGTTAACGGTCTTGACAAAGTAATAGAAGAGTTGCTTAAGAAGGCCGTTAAAAGGGCAAAGGCAAACGGTAGGAAGACACTTAGAGAAGAGGATTTGTAAAATTTTTCTTTTACTTTTCCTTTATGATTTTAACAACGATGTTTCTATGTTGTCTAGGTCCGTCCAACTCAATAGCTAAAATGTTCTGCCATGTACCCCTTACCAACTCGCCATTATGTATTGGTAACACACGAGTAGAACCTATGACAGCTGATGCAAGGTGTGCGTGAGCATTATTGTCTATTCTATCATGCAACCAATCTCCAGAGAATAACTTTTTTACCACGTCCACGTAATCGCTAAGTAAACCGCTCTCGTTCTCATTAAGGATTATTGCCATTGTAGCGTGTGGAGCGTGAACAACACATAGACCTTCCTTTACATCACTCTTCTTGACGATTCTTTCGACGTCTGCAGTCAAGTCTACTACTTCAAACTTCCTCTTAGTGGAGAAAGATATTGTGTTGATCATGACAGTAATTACAACAGGAATTATTGATAAAGCTTACTGAACAAGCTTGAACACATAACCGCCCGAAGGTATGCGCCCAGTCAATTCAACTGCACCAATGTTCTTCAAAACAAACTTTTCAAGGTCTTTCCTATCGTTGTAACCAGGCTTAATCATAACACATTTCCCTTTTTTGTAGGGGTATACTCCATCTGCGCATATGTAAAGTTCGAGTGGTGTGTTCTTCAGATAGTTCTTCTTTCCGTATATCATAAAAGAGCCTCGTGAGATATATTCACCTGAAGGTGCATGCTTGGTCACTTGATTTGGATTTACCCAATAAACATCAATAGACGCTA